>NZ_JBFAOJ010000019.1:0-122674 GCF_040675205.1 Streptosporangium sp. NPDC049644
GCGGGCGTGGCCACGCCCGCCTCCGCGAGCGCCCGGACGATGCCGTACACGTCGGTGTTGTCCCCGTGCCGGACGCCGTCACGCAGGATCACCGTGTTGACCCCGCCCACCTGGAGTGCGAGTTCCGAGACGGTGTCGAGCAGCGGCAGCACGGCCCGCTTGAGCGGCATGGTGAGCGAGAGCCCCGCCCAGCCGGCGTCCAGCCCGTCGAGGAGGCCGGGGAGCCCGGCCTCGTCGCACTCGATCGCCTCGTACCGCCAGTCGTGCAGGCCCATGCCCTCGTAGGCGGCGCGGTGCAGGTACGGGGAGAGCGAGTGGGCGATCGGTGACCCCAGGACCGCCGCTCTCAGCATCCGTTCCCCTTGTTTCTCTCGTACTCGGCCTTGAGCGCGAAGAAATCCGCCTCCGTCGAGGCGAACTTGGTGAGCTGCTTCGCCGGGCAGGTGGTCACGAACCAGCCCCAGTCACCCTTGGTGGGGTTGAGCGCCGCCTGGATGGCGTCGTCGCCCGGGTTGGCGATCGGCCCGGGAGGCAGGCCCGCGAACCTGTAGGTGTTGTAGGGCGAGGTGCTCTCAAGGTCCTTGTGGGAGGACTCGATGCCGTACTTGTTCAGCCCGTACATCACGGTGCTGTCCATCGACAGATTGAGGCGGGGGTTGCCGGCGAGCCGGTTGTAGATGACGCGGGCCACCTTGCCCATGTCCTCCTTGGTGCCGGACTCGGCCTGGACGATGCTGGCGATCGTCATGATCTCGTGCGGAGTGCGCCCGAGCTCCTTGGCCTTGCCCTGCAGGTCGTCCTTCTCCGCCGTCTGCTTGAAGCGCTCGACCAGTGCGCCCAGGATCTCGGAGGGCGTCATCTTGGGCCTGATCTCGTAGGTGGCCGGGAAGGCGTAGCCCTCCAGCCGGCCCCTGGCGTAGGACGGCAGGCCGAGCTTCCGGCCGTTCTTGGCCGCCTGCTGGAACTCCCTGAGCGGCTTTCCGGTCTTCTCGGCAAGCTGCTTGAGGGTGTCGATCAGGCGCAGCCCCTCCTTGAGAGTGATCCTCTCCAGCAGCCGCTTCTCCGGATCGAGAAGCTTGACGGCCTCCGCGGCCGCCATCTGCTTGCGCATGGCGTATTCGCCAGGCTGCAGGGAGGAACTCTTGCCCGCCTGGGCGACGGCGTTGACGAAGGCTTTGACGCTCTTCACCACGCCCTGCTCCTCCAGGGTCTGGGCGACGTCGGAGGCGTTCTGGCCGTCCTTGATCTCCACGACGACCTCGCCGGACCCGGGGCCGGTGTAGTCGTCCGGGGTCATCACGTCACGGACCCAGGTGTAGCCGTAGAAGCCGGCGGCGCCGATGCCGCCGAGCAGCACGATGACCGCGAGCATGGGGGCGAGGAAGCCGCCCCGGTTGCGGCGGCGCTTCCTACGCCGGCCACGCCGGCCGCCGGAGTCGCGTCCTGAGGACGCGCGAGATTTTCGGCCCGGCCGACCTTCGTCGTCGGAGCCGACCAGGAAGTCCATATCGAGATCGTTCATAGAGACGCTGGCCAATCTCCCGCTAGGGACGGCCTGGCGTCAAGCGGGTGTGCCAAACCGAAGGAAAGCCCCCGGCCAGACCTCCCGGTTTTCCGGGAGTGGTCGTCTGGTTCGCGGGTACGGGGCGCCGCATGCGACGGAACGAGGGGTGTTCCGCCGGGCATCAACGCTTCCCGAGGTATCTGTTCAGCTCTTCCCGGTATCTCACAAACTCACTCTCTTTGTCAGTGAATTTCGTGATTCTATGCTCCGGATCTGTGGTTACAAACCAGAACCAATCACCTTGATCTGGCCGAAGTGCCGCGATCAACGCCTTCTCCCCGGGGTTCGCGATGGGTCCGGGGGGCAGGCCAGGTCTGCGATAGGTGTTGTACGGAGACCTCACCTCGGTGTCCTTCTCGGACACCTCCAGGGTCCTGCGCCTCTGCGCGTACAGCACCGTGGTGTCCAGTTGAAGTGGGGTTCCTGCCCTGATCCGGTTGTAGATCACTCTAGCGATCTTCGGATAGTCCGGGTCCCGCCCGCCCTCCGCCTGGACGATGCTCGCCATCGTGACAGCCTCCAGGGGGGTCAGCCGCTTCCTGGCGGCCCGCTCCTTGAGGTCGAGTTGCTCGGCGGCCTGTTTGTAACGTTCCACCATCGCGACCAGCACGTCCTGAGCGGTCGTGTCGGGCTCGATCTCGTAGGTGGCGGGGAACAGGAAGCCCTCGGCGTTCCTGGCGTACCGTGGCAGGCCCAGCGCCCGCGCGTCGTCCGCGGCTCTGGTCAGGTCGGCCCGGCGAATGCCGGTGCCCTCGGCGAGCCGGTCGAGCAGTTCGGGCAGGCGGAGCCCCTCGGGGACGGTGACCCTGCGCACCATCCGCGACTCGGGCGCCACCAGCATGCCGAGTGCCGAGCGGGCGTCCATGCCCCTGCGGAGCCTGAAGTGGCCGGGGCGCAGGCTGCCCGTCCTGGCCTGCTCCTGTGCCGCGTGGACGAACGCCCTGGCACTCGCCACCACTCCGGCGTCGGCCAGCGCCAGCCCGATCGCGTCGGCGCTCGCCCCCTCGGGGATCTCGACGACGACCGTGCCGGAACCCGGCCCCTCGAAGTCGGCGGGCATCAGATAGGGGCGGACCGCGAAGATCCCGGCCGCCGTCCCGGCGGCGACGGCGAGCGCCGACGCCCCGGCCACCAGCGGCCATATCCGCCGCGGGCGGCTCACCGAACGGTCCCGCCGCCCGGCCTCTCGGCGGGCCTGTCACCGGGCCTTCCGCCCGGAGGCTCGACTGGGCTGCCGGGAGGCCTGCCGGTGGCTCGTTCGGCGTCCAGTGCCGCCTGGAGCAGCACGACGGCGGCGGCCTGGTCCACCACACCGCGCTGGTTCTTCGCCTTCACCCCGCTGGCCCGCAGCCCCTGCTGGGCGGTGACGGTGGTCAGCCGCTCGTCGAACAGCCGCACCGGGACGGGCGCCAGCCGGAGTGCGATCCGGCTCGCGAAGTCACGGGCGACGACCGCCGCCTGCCCCTCCCGCCCGGAGAGCGAGGTCGGCAGGCCGACCACCACCTCGACGACCTCGTACTCGGCCGTGATCTCCGCGAGCCGGTCGAGGTCGCCCTTGCCGCGCCGGACGGTCTCCACCGGCGTGGCCAGCAACCCCGAGGGATCGCTCCTGGCCACGCCGATACGGACCGAGCCGACGTCGACACCCAGCCGAATGCCGTTTCTCATCATCTCTGTCTCCACCCTCGTACCGGCCGCGGCGCGAGAGTGTCGTTCCCCATCAGGTGAGCGTCTGCGTGATCGCCTGCTCGACGGCCGCGAGTGCCTCGTCGATCGCCTCGGGACGCACACCGCCTCCCTGAGCGACGTCATCCTTGCCGCCACCGCCACCTCCGAGTGCCTTCGCGGCGACGCCGACCAGGCGGCCCGCCTTCAGACCCCGGTCGCGTCCCACCTCGTTGACCGCGGCCACGACGACCGGCCGGTCGTTGGGGACACCGGCGACGACGACGACCGCGGCGCGGTCGCTCGGGAACCGGCCGCGCACGTCAAGGGCGAGTTTACGCAGATCATCAGGGGATGTTCCATCAGGCGCACGGTGCGTCACAACGGAGACTCCATGCAGATCACGGGCGTTTCCCGCCATCTCCCCCGCACCGGCGAGCGCCTGGGCCGAACGCAACGTGGCCAGTTCCTTCTCCGCGGAGCGCAACCGGGAGACGATGCCCTCGACGCGTTCGGGGAGCTCCTCCCTGCGGGCCTTGAGCTGCTCCGACAACTGGGCGACGAGGACACTCTCCCTGGCCAGGAAGCGGAACGCGTCGAGGCCGACCAGGGCCTCCACCCGGCGCACACCCGCACCGATCGAGGCCTCACCCAGCACCTTGACCAGGCCCAGCTGCCCGGAGCTGGCGACGTGGGTGCCACCGCAGAGCTCGCGGGAGTACTCACCGACCTCGACGATGCGGACGGTGTCGCCGTACTTCTCACCGAACAGGGCCAGCGCGCCCATCGCGCGGGCCTCGGCCTGGGAGGTGTGGAAGGCGTTGACCCGCAGGTCGTTGATCAGGACCGCGTTGACCTCGTCCTCGACGTCGCGCAACACGCTGGGCGGCACGGCGCCCGCGGCGGTGAAGTCGAAGCGGAAGCGGCCCGGCGAGTTCTCGGAGCCGGCCTGCGCCGCGGTCTCGCCCAGCGCGTTGCGGAAGCCCCGGTGCACCAGGTGGGTGGCGGTGTGGCTGCGGGAGATGGCCCGGCGCCGCTCGACGTCGATCTCGGCCTGGGCCGTCTCGCCCACCCGGATCTCCCCGGTGCGGACCTTGCCCCGGTGCACGACGAGGCCGGCGACCGGGGACTGCACGTCCACGATCTCCACCTCGGCCCCGCCGGTGCGGATGAGGCCCTGGTCGGAGAGCTGGCCGCCCCCCTCGGCGTAGAACGGGGTGCGGCTCAGCACGACCTCGACCGTCGTGCCCGCGCCCGCCGCGGCGACGGAGGCGCCGTCGACGAGGAGGCCGGCGACCTCGGCCTCGGCCGTCACGTGGTCGTAGCCGAGGAACTCGACCTTGCCGGCCTTCTCCAGGATCTGGCCGAAGACCGAGATGTCGGCGTTGCCGGTCTTCTTGGAGGCGGCGTCGGCCTTGGCCCGGTCGCGCTGCTCCTTCATCAGCCGGCGGAAGCCCTCCTCGTCGACCTGCAGCCCCTGCTCGGAGGCCATCTCCAGGGTCAGGTCGATCGGGAACCCGTAGGTGTCGTGGAGCTGGAAGGCCTGGTCGGCCGCGAGCGTGCCCTGCCCCTTGCGCTTGGTCTCCTCCGCCGCCACATCGAAGATCGCGGTGCCGGTGCGGAGGGTGCCGAGGAAGGACCCCTCCTCCGCGTCGATGACGCCGTGGATCTGCGGGGCGTCGGCCTTGAGTTCCGCGTACTGCTGGCCCATGACATCGACGGTCACCGCGGTGAGCTCGTGCATGTAGCGCTCCTCGCCCGCGCCGAGCAGGCGAAGGTTGCGGATGGCACGGCGCAGGATGCGGCGGAGCACGTATCCCCGGCCCTCGTTGGAGGGCAGCACCCCGTCGGCCACGAGCATCACGCCGGTCCTGACGTGGTCGGCGACGACCCGCAGCGAGACGTCGGCGCGCTCGTCGCGGCCGTAGCGCGTCCTGGTGAGCTCCGCGGCCCGGTCAAGGATCTTGTACGTGGTGTCGATCTCGTAGATGTTGTCGACGCCCTGCAGGATCGCCGCCATGCGCTCCAGGCCCATGCCCGTGTCGACGCTCTTGGCCGGCAGCTCACCGGCGATGTCGAAGTCGGTCTTGCTGCGGACCGCACCGAGCTGGAACTGCATGAAGACGTTGTTCCACACCTCGAGGTAGCGGTTCTCGTCGACGATCGGACCACCCTCGCGCCCGTACTCGGCACCGCGGTCGTAGTAGATCTCGCTGCACGGCCCGCCGGGGCCCGGCACGCCCATGTGCCAGTAGTTGTCCGCCAGGTCACGACGCTGGATGCGCTCCAGCGGCACTCCGGCCTTCCGGTGCCAGATGTCGGCGGCCTCGTCGTCGTCGAGGTAGACGGTGACCCAGAGGCGGTCCTCGGGGAAGCCGAACCCGCCCTCGGACTCGGGCTTGGTCAGCAGCTCCCAGGCGAACGGGATCGCCTGCTCCTTGAAGTAGTCGCCGAAGGAGAAGTTCCCGAGCATCTGGAAGAAGCTGGCGTGCCTGGTCGTCTTGCCGACCTCGTCGATGTCGAGGGTCCTGACGACCTTCTGCGCGCTGGTGGCCCGCTTGTAGGGCGGCTTCTGCTGGCCCAGGAAGTAGGGCTTGAAGGGCACCATGCCCGCGTTGACCAGAAGCAGCGTCGGGTCCTCGGCGATGAGGCTGGCCGAGGGCACAACGGTGTGCCCACGCTCCTCGAAGAAGCGCAGGAAGCGGCGGGCGATCTCTGCCGACTCCATGTCAGCGGCCATCCTTTACGTTGGAGTGATAGGGGTCTTCCACAGTGTCGAGCCCGAACCTGGATCGCAACTCGGTTTCCCGCTCGGCCGCACCTCGCAGGGCGTCCTCCGCGAGATCCCGCGCCTGCTCCAGGACCCCGCCCGCGTTCCGAACGGCCCGGCGGGCCAGGTGGTTCGGGTGCAGTGCCTGAAGCTTACGCATGACCCACAGCGCGCCGAACGCGCCCAGGCCCATGTAGAACAGCCTGCGGATCATCTCCGCCGCCTTTCCAGCGCCTGCGCGGCCGGCCTGGCGCGCCTGCGGGCGCCCACGGCCCGGCGGACGCCGTGGCCGAGGGCCGCGACCTTGATCAGCGGCCCGGTGACCAGGTTCTGGGTGATGTCGCTGACCTTGGCCACGTGCCCGCTGACCTGCTTGACGTCCCTGGTGATCGCCTCGATGGCGACCAGTTGACGGTTGGTCTCGCCGACGGCGGCCGACACGTCCTCCAGCAGCGGCACGACGCGGTCGCCCAGCTGGGAGACCATCTTGGTGGTCTCGGTGAGCAGGCGAGCCAGCCTGACCATGACGACGGCCATGAAACAGACCAGGATCGCCCAGGCCATCGCGACGATCAGCCCCGCGACCTCTCCTGCGGTAAGCATGTGCGGACCCGTCCCCTCATAGGTGACCCCGGCCGTGGTCGGGTGGATTGGCAAAACCCTATCGTGCCCGATATCACTCATCCTCACTTACCGCGCGCCGCCGGCTCATGCCTCCGGGCCGGGTCCGGTCCTCCCTGGGACCCGCGTCCCGAGAACCGGGCGGTGTGAGCGGGACGAGCCGCGAGACCGGGCGCGCGGCACGGCAGGTCACCCTCCGCGCAGGAAGGCGCGGATCCTGGACCAGCGGTCGGCGAAGCCCGCCTCGGCGCCGTGCCGGGTGGGCCGGTAGTAGCGCCGGTCCCTGAGCTCCTCGGGCGCGTACTCCTGGCGGACCAGGCCGTGCTCGAAGTCGTGGGGGTACCTGTAGCCCTTGCCGTGGCCGAGCTTCTTGGCTCCGGGATAGTGGGCGTCACGCAGATGGTCGGGGACATGGCCGATGTTGCCGCGCCGCACGTCCTCGGAGGCGGCGCCGATGGCATTGATCACCGCGTTGGACTTGGGGGCCAGCGCGCAGTGGATGACCGCCTGGGCCAGGTTGAGCCGCCCCTCCGGCAGGCCGATGAACTCCACCGCCTGGGCCGCGGCCACCGCGACCTGCAGGCAGGTGGGATCGGCCATGCCGACGTCCTCGGAGGCGAAGATGACGATCCTGCGGGCGATGAACCGGGGGTCCTCGCCCGCCTCGACCATCCGGGCGAGGTAGTGCAGCGCGGCGTCGGCGTCGGAGCCCCGCATGCTCTTGATGAAACCACTGATCACGTCGTAGTGCTGGTCGCCTTGACGGTCGTAGCGCACGGCGGCCTTGTCCACCGCCCGCTCCACCACCTCGACGGTGACCTCGCCGTCGGCGATCAGCGCGGCGGCCTCCAGGTAGGTGAGCGACCTGCGGGCGTCGCCGCCGGCCAGCCGCACCAGATGCTCGGCGGCCTCGGGCGCCAGGCGCACCCTTCCCTCCAGGCCGCGCGGGTCGGCGACGGCGCGCTCCAGCACCACCCGGATGTCGTCTTCAGACAGCGACTCCAGGGTCAGCAGCAGCGAGCGCGACAGCAGGGGCGAGATGACGGAGAAGAAGGGGTTCTCCGTGGTGGCGCCGATGAAAGTGACCCAGCGGTTCTCCACGGCGGGCAGCAGGGCGTCCTGCTGCGCCTTGTTGAAGCGGTGCACCTCGTCGACGAACAGGACGGTCTGGCGGCCGGACATGCCCAGCTCCCGCCGTGCCTGCTCGATGGCCGCGCGGACCTCCTTGACACCCGCCGACACCGCGGAGACCTCCACGAAGCGGCGTTCGGTGACGCCCGCCACCACGTAGGCGAGGGTGGTCTTGCCGGTGCCCGGCGGGCCCCAGAGGAAGAGCGACATCGGCGCCTCGGCCTCGACGAGGCGGCGCAGCGGCGTACCGGGGCCCAGCAGGTGCCGCTGGCCGATCACCTCGTCCAGGCTCCTGGGGCGCATCCGCACCGCCAGGGGCTCCTGGCCACGATGGGCCTCCTCCGCCGCCGAATCGAACAGGCTGTCCACTCCTGAGACAGTACCGTTGCCCGGCCGCGCCTCAGTTCCCCCAGACGGCGACGGCCCCGCTGTGCCCGGCCCGCAACACGTAGTAGAGCGCGACGGCGGCCAGGACCACGGTCAGCGCCGAGACGGCCGGCCCCGCCGAACGGCCGAACCGGTCCCCGCGCGAGACGTGGACGAGAGCCAGCGACATCACTCCGAGGGCGAGGGTGACGAGCAGCAGGGGGATGCTGAAGCCCGCGTGCTCGGCTATGCGCTCACCGAGCTGCCCGCTCGCGGAGGCGAAACGGCCCTCCTCCAGCGACTCCCCGCTCTCCCGTGCCACGAAGACGCTCACCGGCACGATCGGGGCGAGCCCGACCACCGCCCAGGTGAGCACGGGGCGGGTACGGGGCAGCAGCGCGTACGCGACGGCGAGCACCGCCAGGAGCGGGGTCAGGACCACGGCGGCGTGGACGACCAGGGGGTGAAGGGGCAGACCGAGGATCTCGTCGAACATGGAGTGCTCCGGTGGTGCGTGGCTCGTCATCGGCAGGTACGGATCTCACCATGAACGAGTTATGGGGAGTGTGAAGAGATCCCGGTCTTTCCCCTCTGTCCCCATCTAGCGAATTCCGCCACTTACATGCAGCACACGTTAGGGCCGGTACGCTTTCCGCCAGTCCGTAAGTCATGTAACAGTAATCCTGGAGGACATAGCGGTGAGCGCCGAGGACCGCCAGAGCCAGTTGGCTCGGGAGCACAAAGAGCGGCAGGCGAAGCGTGCTGAGCAGCAGAAGAGCACGTCGAAGCGGAACGCCGTCATCGGAGCGGTCATCGCGGTGGTCGTCGTCGCGGGAGGCCTGTTCGCCGGAGTGAGGCTCCTCGGAGGTGACGACAAGAACGTCCAGGCCGCCGCGACGCCCGACGCGAGCAGCACACCGTCCGAGGATCCTGTCGCGACGCCCGAGCCGGGCATCACGGCCGCCCCGGCCGACACGACCTGTTCCTACCGCAAGGACACCAGCGGCAGCCCGATGAAGAACGTGGGCAGGCCGCCGACCAAGCCCAACCTGAAGTTGAAGACCATGACGATCACCACCAACCACGGTGACGTCGTGATCGACCTGGCGACCGCGCAGGCCCCCTGCACGGTCAACTCCTTCGCCTTCCTGGCCAGGAAGCACTTCTTCGACAACACCAAGTGCCACCGCCTGGCCACCCCGGAGAACTCCGGCCTGGGCCTGCTGCAGTGCGGCGACCCGCAGGCCAAGGCCGACGGCAAGAACCCCACCGACGGTCAGGGCAGCTCGGGCTACGTCTACGACAGCGAGAACCTCGGCGGGATGCCGTACACCAAGGGCACGGTCGCGGTGGCCCAGGCGTCCGACGCCGTCAACCAGAACGGCAGCCAGTTCTGGATCTCGCTGGCCGACGAGACCGACCAGGTGGAGAAGGCCTACACCCCCTTCGGCGTGGTCTCCCAGGGCATGGAGATCCTCGAAAAGATCTACAAGGGCGGCTGGATCACCAACCCCGACGACATCACCGGCGACGGCGGCTCCAACGCTCCCAAGATCCCCGTGATCATCAAGACGGTACGGCTCTCCTAGCCTGACCCGCGGCGGCTCGCCGCCATCGGAACGCGCCGGCGGGGTGACCGCCGGCGCGTTCTGTCGTCTCCGGGGCGGGACGTGGCGGGTGCCCGTCAGTGGCGCACGAACCGCGCGGGGTCCAGCCTGCCGTTCACCCGGGGGCCCGGCGGATGGTTGCGGGTGATCTCAGTCAGCCGTCGCCGGAGGAGATCGTCGCGGAGCGCGGCGTAGTCGCCGATGGCGTGCCCCGGCGGCGGCGCGGGGGCATGCGGGGTGAGCGGGTGGCTCTCCAGCTCCAGGTCGTACCGGCCCACCTCCCCGATCCAGCCGCCGGCAGCCGCCGGTGGCCGTCGGCGGAGAAGGGGGGCCGAGGGAACGACCATGACGGCCGGGGCGGTGGACGCCGACAGGCCGCCATCGAAGAGGGCGTCGGCCCATCGCTCTGCCGCGTTCACCGCCCTCAGGGCGGCCGGCGGGTCGGGCAGGTCGAGTGGGAACCCGTTGTCCAGCAGGAAGGCCGATCGGGTGACGAACTCGCCGGAGACCTCCGGCAGGCGTTCTCGCACGTGCCCCACCAGGCTCAGCCCGTGGACGGGGAGGCGCTCGCACCCGAGCATCCGCAACCGCGGCGGATCGGCCGCGCCGCTCTCCCCCGGCCTCGCCGAAGACACCACCCGCAGGGGGAAGAACTCCGTCTTCCCGAGGTGGGCGGCGGCCTGCTCGGCTCCGGCCTCACAGACGGGGCAGACGACGACCTCGACCGTCAGGAGGCCGGGGTGGCACACCGTCCGCTGGAGTCCCTCCGCCTCCCTTGCGGCCAGCAGGCGGACGAGGCCGGCGACGGTACGGTCATCGGGCGAGGCCTCCGCCTCGGTGGCCGCGCCGTCGCCGGGCAGCGGCCCCCATGACATCACGGGCCGTCCGCTTCCGGGGACCGGGCCGTGCGCCAGGCCGCGCGCCAGGCCCTCGACTCCCAGCTCGACCAGTGCCGAGCGCGCCGCGGGGGTGAGCCGCGCCTTCTCGGTGCCGGAGAGCCCGGAGTCGACCCAGCTGGTGATCACGGCCCGCCGCAGACGTGCGGTGAGCGGGCCCGCCGGCGCCCCATCGGCGGCATCGGTACCGAGGAGGAAGGCGGCCGCCCACAGCTCAGCCGCGATCTCCGGCGACGTCCCGGCGCCTTCGAGGACACCGGCGAGGTCACGGCCGGCCGAGGAGCCGAGGAACGCCTCCAGGGGGCCGAGGACGTCCGCCCGGCCGAGACCGAGCACCCCGCACCAGTCGCTCCACCGCCCGAAAGGATGCCGGACACAGTCGTCGTTCACCGGTCGCAGGAAACCGAGGAAGCAGCCGGCGAAGGCGAAGGTCACCGAGAAGTCCCAGTCACGGGCGCCCGCGGCGCGCATCACCGCCCCCTTGTCGAAGCGCGGCGGTGCCGACCAGTGCCCGGGGGGAAGATCCGCTCCAGGGAGGAGCACGGTGGCGCGCCGCACACCGTGACCGGCGTTCCCCGCGACGCTGGCGACCTCGTCGTGGTCGAGCAGATGGGGCACGGCCGCCAGCGCGCACCGGTCCCGTTCGCGCAGGAAGCGATCGATCAACGTGTCGTCGTCGCGGACATGGTCGGGAACATCCGCCAGGTACTCGCCGAGCTCCGCGGCCAGCGCGACCGGCAAGACGAGTCCCTGCGCCGGAGTCCACTCTCCGGGAACCAGGCGCGCCCACGGCGCGCCGCCCGCCGCCGCCTGGCGAATCGCGTAGGAGTTGTAGGGGGAGTTCCAGTGCGCGTAGAGGGCGAGCACGTCGTCAGGCCTGGCGGTGACCGCGGCGAGCAGGTGAGTGGAGAACCCGTCCACCGGCAGCACGTCGTCCTGGAGAACGAGGTGGTGGGTGGCGTCCGCGCCGTACGCCGCCCAGGCCCGTTTCGCCGTCCGCAGCGGGCTGGGGAAGGAACCGGGATCTGGGTCGGCGACAGGGACGATCCGCAGCGGCAGGCACGCGCGGGCGAGCCGGGCAAGCCTTTCCTGCCTGGCCGGGTGATACATGACGGCCACACTGATGCGCGGGGCGGGGGCCATCATCGTTCCTCGTGCCGGCCGGTGGCCCGTGCGGGCAACCAGCTGACCCGTCGGCCGATCCTGGCCGCCTCGGCCTCCAGAAGTTCCAGCGCCCAGCGAGGATAGGCCCGCAGCGAGGGGGCGAGCAGGCAGTGGTCGAAGGCGTCGGGTTCGAGCAGCGTGCGGAACCCGTACAGCGGCAGGATCTCGATGCCCGGGACACGGCGGCGGGCCTCCTCCGCCAGCCTGGGATCGGGTTCGAGGCAGAGGTCACCGCCCGCCACCGCGGCCAGGCAGTCGGCTCCGAACAGGACGGTCGAGCGGCCCGGACCCGTGGTCCCGGTCTCCGGCCAGGATCGCGCCAGATCGAACCGGGTCGCGGTGGCGGCGCGCAGTTCGGCGAGGCGGGGGTGCAGCTCGTGCGCCCAGCAGACGGTGGAGACCTCGACGACCGGATCGACGTGTTTTCTCAGCGTGAGCAGCGCGTGCCTGTCGTAGCTGGGACGTAGCGCGTCCAGGTCACGCTCGTGGGGGATCTCGACGCTCGCCGCCTCCCGGGCCAGGACGAAGGTCAGCCCCTTCTCGTACAGGCGCCGGCCGAGTTCGACGTCCTCCCCGCTCCAGCCCACGAAGTCGGGGTCGAAACCGCCGAGCGCCCGGAAGTCGTCCGCCGCGACGGACACGTTGGCGGTCCAGAAGAAGATCCATGGAGCGGCGTACTCCTCCAGCGCGTCGCCGAGACTCCGGTAACTCGGCTCGCGCATGTCCAGGTGACGGCCGGCCCGGACGAACCGCTCGATCAGCTCGTCGGGGGTGTCGCCGAGGTCGTCACGCCGGACTCGGCCGCTGACGTCGTGGTCGTAGCCGAAGACGTAGCCGATCACCGCTCGGCCACCGCCCTCGTGCGCGCTCAGGTGCCCGGTCAGCAGCCGGCGGGAGGCGAGAGTGCCGCTGTCCAGGAAGACCAGGAGCCGGCCGCGGGCCTGTGCCGCGCCGAGGTTGCGGGCCTGCCCGGCCCGGAACCCAAGGTCCTCCTGGTACACGTAGCCCAGGTGAAGAGCGCCGGCGTGGCTCTCGACCACGGTTCGCGTGTCGTCGGACGAGCCGTCGTCGGCGACGATCACCTCGTATCGGTCCCGGGGCAGGTCCTGGCGAGCCAGGGTGTGCAGGGTGCGGTCCAACTCCCTCGATCGGTTGTAGGTGGGGATGACGACCGAGATGTCCGGAACCTGATGGTCAGTCAACGACTGCCTCCCGCAACAGGGCGGTGTCGAGTAGCTCGGAGACGGGCGGGAGCGTGCCGATGCCCCTGGCTCTGAGCCCGGCGTAGACGGGACCCGCCAGCCGGACGGGATCGATGTGGCCCAGTCCCCCCACGTCGGCACCGCCGCGGATGAGATCGTTCTGCACCTCGTTCTCGCGCCGGACCGCCTCGGCGTCGAGCCCGAGATCCTTGCCGTACCTCTCCAGGGTGAGTCTGACCCCCAGTTCGGGGTCCTTGACGTTGTGCCGGTAGCCGCGGATCACGGCGCGCAGGTAGGCGGCGAAGCGCGCCCGGTCGGCCTGGAGGTCGGCACGCCGGACGGCCATCACCAGCGCGTAGTCGGGCAGGCCGAGCTCTCCCTGGGTCACGCTGACCACGTCGACACCCTGCTGTTCCAGCGCGAGGGGTTGGGCGGTGACGTAGCAGGCCATCACGTCGCACTCCTTCTTGGTGAGGGGACCGGTTCCGGCGCCCACCGGCACCCGCTCGTAGCGGACGGGCAGGTTGTTGACCTTCAGGATCGCCTCCACCAGCACCTCGGCGCCGGGTGACAGGCCGATCCTGCGGCCGACGAGTTCCTGTGCCGTGCGTACCGGGTTGGCTGCGAGGCTGACGAAACCTCCGGGAGTCTCCTGGAAGACGGCGCCGACGGCCACCAGGTCGGCCTCGCTCTCGCGGGCCTTGACCAGCGCGGCGAAGTCGACCAGCGCGACGTCCGCACCCCCCGCGGCGACGACGCTGACGGTGTCGGGGATGTTCGGCCCGCCCGCGAGGAGCGGCGCGGACAGTCCCTCGTCCCTGAAGTAGCCCTGCTGCTCGGCGATGTAGAAGCCCGCGAAGGTGACGGTCTTCAGCCAGGACAGCTGGGTGCGTACCGCCTTCCCGCCGCCCTCGGTCGCGTTGCCGGTGGCCGAGGAACACGCGGTGAGCATTCCGGCGGCGCCGAGCCCGCCCAAAACCGTGGTGGTGCGGAGGAAACCGCGCCGAGAGAGCCGATCCACCCTGAGTCCATCCATTTCTCGTGCCGTTCTGTTCCGGTGCGGTGCGGTGCGAGTCAGTTCTTGTGCAGTGAGAGGCGAGCGCGAGTCTTCCTCTCGGCCAGGTCCATGACCTCGTAGGCCAGCAGCGAACCGGCCAGCGACGTCAGCAGGATCGCCCACACCGTGGGCGTGTCCAGGAGCCCCTGGGAGCGGGCCAGCAGGGCGCCGAGCCCGTCGTTGGCGGTGAGGAACTCCGCGGTGAGCGCGGCGAGCACCCCGACGCAGGAGGTCAGCTTGGCCGCCAACACGAGTTCGGGCAGGGCTATCGGGAGCGAGACGCGGCGCAGGATCGTGCCGCGACCGCCGCCGGTCACCCGGATGACGTCAAGGAGGGCCGGTGGGATCCGCCACAGGGCGGCACCGACCAGGGCGAAGGAGGGAAAGAAGCTCATCACTGTCGCGGTGGCCACCGCCGCGGGGCCGCCGTAGCCGAAGAAGGTGGCGATTAGCGGGCTGAGGGCCAGCACCGGCACACATCTCATGATCATTCCGCTGACGCGGGTGAGCGGCTCCAGTATCGGGACCAGGTGCGAGACGATGGCGAGCACCGTACCCAAGGTGAGCCCGAGCACGGTTCCGGCGAGGGCTCGCGCGAACGTGAGCGGCAGCGCCGCCGGATCCGCGACGACCTTGGTGATCAGGCTCTCGGCCACCCGCGCCGGGTCGGGCACCAGCAGCGCCGGCACGGCGGCACCGGCGCGGGCCAGGGTCCACCCCGCCGCGAGAAGTCCCAGCAGGAAGCCGTATCCCAGTAGCCTGCGGGCACCCGTGTGCCTCACGTGACACTCCCGGTGATGCCGCGGCGGCGCTGCACCGTCCGGGCCCAGCGGGCGAAGAGCGCGTAGACGGCGGAGGAGGTCACCACGACGAGCACGCTCACCGCCGTGACCAGGTCGCTCTGGCCCTCCCGCAGGCCGGAGACGAGCAGGACCCCCAGCCCTCGCTCGACGCCGAACCACTCTCCGATGAGCGCCCCGAGCAGGGCCCCCGGTACGGCGAACTTGATCCCGTCGATCGCGTACGGGAGTGCGCCGGGCACCTCCAGCAGGACCAGCCGGCGCCACCTCCCCGCGCCGTGCACCGTGAGGAGGTCACGCAGCCCTTCCCGTACCGCGCCGAACCCGGCCTCGGCCGAGGAGAAGACCGGCAGCGCCGCGCTGATCGCCGCGGCGATCACCGGTATGGCTCCGCGGTCCACGGACGCGGTCAGCAGCGGTCCGAGCGCGACCAGCGGGACCGCGTAGCAGATCAGCATCAGGTGCTGGAGCGGCCCGCGCGCTCCGGCGGTGACATGAGCCGCCCAGGCCGCCACGACCGCGAACACGGTCCCGGTCAGCAGCCCGAGCGCCGCCTCGCCGAGAGTGACGGCGGCCGCCGCGACGAGTAGTTCGTGACGGTCCACCAGGAGGCGGCCGACCGCGTCCAGAGAGGCGACGTCCCCGCGCCCGGCGCCCGAGGCGAACCTGTCCCACACCAGCAGGGCGGCCGCCAGCGACGCCAGCCCCAGCAGCGACGTGCCGGCCCGCCGCCGAAGGCTAGGCATCGAGCGCCTCCATACACTCCCGGACCGTGTCCCGGAACGTCTCGTCCAGGACGGTGGGCCTGGGGCGTGCCAGGGGCACGGTGACCTCCCTGAGGATCGTGGCGGGCCGGTCCGACATGACCACGACACGGTCGGCGAGCATGACCGCCTCCTCCACCGAATGGGTGATCAGGACGGTGGTCGGCCGAACGGCGGTCCAGACGCGTTCGAGTTCGCCGTTGAGACGGCGCCGGGTGATGGCGTCGAGCGCTCCGAACGGCTCGTCCAGCAGCAGCAGCGACGGTTCCATGACCAGCGCCCGCGCCAGGGCGGTGCGCTGGCGCATCCCTCCCGACGCCTCGTGGGGCCGCAGGTGGGCGAGACTGGTGAGGCCGACCAGATCCAGCGCCTCGTGAACGCGTTCGTGGTCCGGGCGGCGTCCGGCGGCGCGGTAGACGAACTCCACGTTACGCCGCAGGGAGGCCCAGGGCAGGAGCGCGGGGTCCTGGAAGACCATGCCGATGCGATGTTCGCGCGCGAGTTCCGCCGGCGAGCGGCCCCAGCAGCTGATCGTGCCCGAGGTGGGCGTCTCCAGCCCGGCCACCATCCGCAGCAGGGTGGTCTTGCCGCAGCCGGAGGGGCCGATGATCGCCAGGAACTCCGAGGAGCGGACCTTCAGGCTGACGTCGCGTACGGCGTGGACGGCCCGCCGTGCGGAACCATAGCTCTTCGACAGCGCCTGGCCGTGGATCCCGGCCTCGCCCTCCCCCGAAGGGGCGGATGCCCTACGCGCCGTCATCGGGCCGTCCCGCGCCGAGTGGGGAGGCGGAGTGTCTCGCCGGCCCGCCCAGCCGGACGGCCGGCCACTGGCCGGGCCGGGGGTCGGCCTCCTCCACGTAGGCCTGCCATCGGGAGCGCAGCAGCCGTTCCGCCGCCGCCGAGACGGGGTTGAGCTCGCAACGGGGTTCGTCTGGCCGGCTCTCCCAGGCGATCTGCTCGCGGACCCCGATCCAGGCGTCCTGTTCCTGGATCCGGGCGAGCACCAGGCGACGGAAGAAGGGCTCGGCGAACTGACGTAGGTGTCTGGTGCCGCGCCGGGCCCTGATGTACAGGGTGATGTAGACGGTGACCCGGTCGCGCTCTTCGGGCCGGAAGAAGACCCACACGACCATGCCGTCACCGAGGTGGGCGTGGTGATGGGGGTAGTCGTAGTAAACCTCCAGCGGGTGGGTCACGGTGTCGGCCCCCGCGTCGGAGCCGAGCAGCAGCCTGAGCACACGCTCGGCCCTGCCACGCCCGCTGGTCACCTCGTACGCCCCGAAGACGCGTTCGTCTCCGGCGGTGAGGTCGCGCAGGGTCAGCCGGGACCAGGGCTGGTACCTGCGATGCAGATGGAAGTGGGTGTAGTCCATCCCGTTCAGCAGGCCGATCCCGTAGTGGTTGGGAAAGATCCGGTCCTGCCGGAAGGAGAACCACTCTCCGCCGTCCCAGGGGGAGGTGTCGGGCGGCTGCGGGGGAAGCGGGTCGACCGGCTCGGGGACGAACCAGACGAGTCCGCTGCGCTCGACGACGGGAAAACTCCGCACCCGCAGCCGCGGCAGTGCTTTCTCCGGCTCCCAGTAGGGGATCCTGGACAGCGCGCCGTCCGGGCCGAACTCCCAGCCGTGGTACGGGCAGACGATGCGGCAGTCGCGCACCTCGCCCTCGTGCAGCGCGACCCGCCGGTGGACGCAGGCGTTGTCGAGGCAGTGAACCGCACCATGCCCGTCGCGAAAGACGACGAAGGACCGCCCGAGGAAGCGCACCTCCCTTGTCCGCCCCGGACCCAGTTCGTCCGTGCGGCACGCCGGATACCAGCGACGGGGATCCACGCCAACGTCGCAGAGGTTGCTCATCTCTCTCCTGTCATCCGTTCCCGAACCCGGCCCAGCAGATGTGCCCGGCCGACGATGCCCTCCTCCGCACCCCACGCGCCCGCGGCCACATCGCGGGCGAAGGCGTCGAGCTGATACTTGTAGGAGGTGAACGGCGCGGCGCGCGGGGCGGTCACCTCCACCGGCGAGCTCCACGACGCTCCGAACAGGGGTCTCGTCACCGCGCCCGGCATCACCGGCAGAAAGGGTGAGCGCAGCCTGAGTCCTCCCTTCGTGCCGGTGACGCGCGCCTCGCAGACGGGCCGGGCCGCGCGCAGGCCCGCCCATACCCTGGCCCGCACCGGCCCCGACCGCAGCCTCACCTCGCAGGTCAGGTCCACCCCGGTCGGACCGGTCAGCGTCCGGGTGCCGGTGATCTCGGGAAGGCCCCGGGTGAGCTGGCCCACGAGGTCGAGTCCGTAGCAGCCGACGTCCATCAGCGCGCCGCCGTCCAGCGAGGGCGACAGCCGTACGTCGTCCGCCCGATCCAGCCACCAGCCGTAGCGGACGTCGATCCGGCGGATCGTCCCGAGCATGCCGGCCCTCAGCACGGCCAGTACCCCGGCCGGCGCGGGATGGGCCCGGTAGTGGTAGGCCTCGCGCACCAGGACGTGCCGCCGGTGAGCCTCGGCGGCCAGCTCGGCGACGGCGTGAGGGTCACGGCCCAGGGGCTTCTCGCACAGTACGTGCTTGCCCGCCAGGACCGCGTCGAGGGCGAGCCGGGCGTGGTCGGCGTTGGGCGTGGCGACGTAGACGGCGTCGACGTCGCGTCGCTCCAGCAGTTCCCACCAGCCGCCCGACGCGGGGATGGACCACCGGCGCGCGTACTCGCGGGCCCGCCCGGGGTCGCGGGAGGCGACGAACACCACGTCGGCCGGAGAGCCGTCCCGGATCGGCTGATGGACGGCCCAGTCGGCGATCCAGCCGGTACAGGCGAGCCCCAGCCGGAGCCGGCGGGCCGGCGGCCTCCCGCCGGCCATCTCACCCCCGCTCCGCGGCGGCACGGATCAGGCAGCGTTGCAGCCAGCGGTCGGTGCCGTCATAGCGCGGACCGTAACCGCTGCGGCCGTGGACGAGGTGGAGGTTGTCGAGGAACAGCAGATCCCCGGCCCGCAGGGTGATCTCGACGGTCCTGGCCAGGATCCCTTCCCGCAGCGTCCGCAGTGGCAGCCGGTGCCTCTCGTCGACCGCGCACAGCGCGTCGGCGTAGTTGAAACGGAGCCGCCCCCCTCTTGGCGTGGCCACCGGCTTGGGCTCGGTACTCGTGCCGTCGGGCAGGTGGAAGGCGAAGGCCGGCTCGGCCAGCGCCCCTCTGGTAGCGGGGTCGAGGCCGTCCCACACCTCGTGCAGGTCGCAGACCAGGGTGCGGGCACCGGGGTCAGGGCGCAGACAGAGCAGGATCAGGGCGTCCGGCGTGTTGGGGCGGAACGCCGTCTCGGTGTGCATCTCCAGATACACCGCGTTGCTGGCGTTCTGCCGGGCCGCCTCGGCCCGCAGCGGATACAGGTTCTGTACCCGGTCGCCTCCGTGCCAGTCCGCGAAGGAGATCACCTCGCCGACCAGGCCGCCGAGGGCCAGCATCAGCGGTTCGGTCCCGATCGGGTGCCGCAGCTCGACGTAGGGGCGACCGGGGGTCGGCGGCAGCGTAGGGGGAGGCAGGACTCCGGTGACGTGCAGCAGGCCTGCCTCCCCCAGGTCGCGGCCGAACCGGGCCGCCGCGCGTGCCAGCTGGGACGCTGCGGCGGGCAGCGGCTCCGCTGCCCGGTGAGCGTCACCGTAGGCGTCCACCGGCAGGGGGACGCACCACTCGGCGATTTCCTCGGCCGTCTCCCACGAGAGGTCCAGTCTCTCCCAGCGGCGCGTGTCCGATTCAGGCAAGGCTGAACACCCCCGAGAAGACGGGGAGCCCGTGCTGGTCGATGATCTCGTTGAACCGCACGTGCACGTCGATGAGTTCGTCGAGGTCGTATACGAAGGGAATGCTCTGCTGCTTGACCACGAACGCGGTGAAGACCGTGGGCGAGGGGACCACCCCGAGTTCGGCGATTTTGCGCAGCCCTCGCAGGGTCTCCTCGGCGGGCTCGATCCCGGCCAGCAGGCAGCTGCCGACGTTGTGCGGGCCGAATACCTGCACCGCGTCGGTGAAGATCTCCACATAGTCGTCGAAGGTGATGTCGCCCTTGTATCCGTGGATGAGCCGGCGGCGGTAGTCGGCGCTGACCACCTCGATGCCGCTGTTGAAGCGGGAGACGCCCGCCTCCCGCAGGGTGGTGAGGTAGTCGAGCCGGCGTTCCCGGTCGCCGATGAGGCTGGGCGGGATGACCTGCGAGACGTATATCCCCTCGGTGTAACCGGCCTTTCGCAGTGCCCTGGCCATCCGGCAGTGACGGTCCAGCTCCACGGCCTCGTTGGTGATGCTGCCGGTGCACAGCCAGACGATGTCGTACTTCGTGCGAAAGTCCAGCGCGTGCGCCTCGACGTAGGCCAGGCATTTGTCGAAGTTGGCCTGGTAGTTACCCGTCTTCGCCTGCTGGACGGAGAGCACCTCCCACTCGCTCTCCTTGAAACAGAAGTCGCAGGAGTAGGCGCAGTAAGTGTGGTAGTCGAAGACGAAACTTCGGGTGCCGTTCTCCCTGAGCAGCCCGAAGTTGTACATGCCGGTGGGGGCGCGGTCGTCGTCGACGAACTGCTCGCAGGCGACCTCGCGCTCCTCGTCGTTGATCAGGGCGCGCAGCCGGGAGCCGTCGAAGACGAAGGGTGACGACTGGTTGATCCGTACGGTGATCTTCTTTTGGAAGTCCGGGCCGTTGATCACGAGTTCGACGCGCGGCAGCACCTGCCCCAGCAAGGGCAGCCGGATGTCGGTGGTGGCGAGGCGCACCCCGTCTCGCAGGGCGCCGAGCCGGAAGACCTCTTCGACGCGCACGCGGTGGAGATTGCTCAGGCGTACCTGGAGGTCGGAACCATGAGGGCTCTCACGTTTCATGGGAATCCTTGGTCGGGGGCGTGGTCGTGGTGCGGCGGATCACTTGTCCAGCAGGCGCACGGCGTTCTCACCGAGCAGGGCAGGACGCAGGCCGGCTGGAAGTCCCTTCAGCACCGGCGCCCACTCCTCCCGCGGCCGGAAAGGCGTGCCGGGATGAGGAAAGTCGGTGGCCAGCAGAACGCGGGAGTGGAGCTCCTCCGGAAGCCGGTCGAGTCGTTCACCGAGGCCGGTTGAGAAGAAGAAGGTGTCACGATCGTGCAGATAGTGCCTGGGCGGGTGGTCGGGGGTGCCGCGTCCGGTCTCGCGCAGCGTCTCGAAGGATTCCTGCGCGCGTTCCAGCCATGCGGGCAGCCAGCCGATGTTGCACTCGTGAAAGGCGAAGCGCAGTTCGGGAAAGCGGTCGGGGACGCGGGCGTCGAGCAGCCCGGCCAGGAAGAGCTGTCCGGGCAGGATCTCGTTGACGTGGTTGAAGAAGGCGCCGGGGCCCGGGGCGTGGACGCTGGTCGGCAGCGGCAGGGGCAGCAGGTGCGGCACGGCGACCTTGTGCAGGTGGACCACCAGGCCGTGATGCTGGGCCGATGCCCAGAACGGGTCGAGGCGGGCGTCGAGTTCGCCGGCGACCCCGTGCGGAAGCATCACGTGCCCGAAACCCGCGGCGGCGAGCGCCGCCACCTCCTCCTCCAGCCGTACCAGCGGAGAGAGCGCGAGCTGCCCGACGGGGACGAGCCTGCCGGGGGCCGCCGAGGCGTAGTCGGCCAGCCAGCGGTTGTAGGCCCGTAGGTGGGCGACGGCGTACGGGGAGGCGGGATCCACCTCGCGCGGCCAGATGAGCCCCAGCGAGGGAAAGAGCAGGGTCGCCTCGATCCCGTGCTCGTCCAGCCAGCGCAGCCTGGAGGCACCGTCGTGGGAGGCCGGCGGACACGACTCGGCGAAGGAGGCGTACTCCGCGCGACGCAGCGTGTTCCAGTCGGTGATCGGCGTCCCGGGATCGTAGGGAACGCCGCCGAGGCGGCGGATCAGCCGGGAGGGCCTGCCCTCGATGATGAGGCGGTCACCGTCGAGGCGGTCGCGCTCCACCCGCAGGCAGTTCTCGCGGAAGGCGGGCTCGACATACTCCTCCCACAGGGTGCCGGGTTCGATGACGTGGCCGTCTGCGTCGACGACCTGATAGCCGTTCCACATGGTCAGATTCCTCCGCGTCGTGACGGTGCCCGGTCCGCCTACGACCGTGCGGCCGGTTGGCGGAGCGCCTTGCGGTAGTCGGTGGGGTAGTTCGCGTAGCGCCGGTCGGAGACCAGCCGCCCGGTGGCCCGGTGCTCGCCGTTCAGTAGCCGCGTGGTCACCAGCATGCGCTGCAGCCAGCGGTCGCGCCCGTCGTAGCCCGGGACGATGGCATTGCGCCCGTGCACCACGCGCGAGTTGTCCAGAACGAGCAGGTCCCCTCCGGCCAGCGGGATATCGACGGCGATCGCCAGGACCCGGCGGCCGAGGATCTCCAGTACCCGCTGTGACTCCTCGTCGGTCGCGATCAGGTCGCCGACGTACTCGACGACCCTCGTGCCGTCCCGGTAGCTGACGATCGGCTGCGGTTCGGTGAGCCCGCGCCCGTCGACGACGACAACCGGGTTGTCGGTCTCGAACGCGTAGCGCGCCTTGGCGAGCACCGCCAGGTCGGCCTCGTCCAGAGCGTCGACCACCCTGGTGATGTCGGCGACCTTGGTCTTCGCCTGGCCGGTCGGGTCGGCGCGCAGGCAGAGCAGCGCGAGGTAGTCGGGAGAGACGTCACGGAAGGGTGTCTCGGTGTGCAGCAGGAACTCCACCGCGTTGGAACCGAACTGCAGGTCGCGGTGGGCATGGATCGGATACTTGTTGTGGACCAGGTGGCCGGCGTCCCACTCCAGATAGCTGAACGGCTCGCCGAGCACGTTCACCGCACTCGCCAGCACCGCCTCGGTGCCCACCGCGGCGAGGTCGGGCAGTGCGGAGAAGGAACGATCGGGTGTCGGCGGCAGATCGGTGACGATCGGCAGGTTGCGCACGAGCAGCGCGCCGGGTGCGCGACCGTTCCTGAGGTCGTCGAGCGCGTCGTGGACCCGTCGCGGCAGCGCCTCCCGGCTTTCACGGACCTGTGCCAGGAACGGTTCAAACGCGTCGTAGGGGTTGGCGTCGACAGAGCCGATTCCCGCGCGAAAGCTCTCCCTTTCCTCATCGGAAAGCTCGACGACGGAGATCTCTGTCAGCGGCTCGCTCGATCTGGGCATGGCGGATATCCGTTCCGTTGCGGAGGTGTTCGCTTGCCGTGGCTCTCATGCCGGTCCGGGTGACGCGGCAGATCGACGGGAAAGGCCAGGAAGAACGCGATTCCCGGAGTATGGGCGGGTTCCTGCTCCTCCTTTTCCGCTCGCCTGGACCGCCTGAACGTTGATCGGGTCGATCGGTTCGTCGGAGTCGATTAAACAGGCCGGTCCTTGCCTCGTCATTGGGGAAAACCCGGAAAGGCCATTTCGAAAAGGGGCACCTGCCCGCCGGTCATATTCCCGGCGTACCCGAATCCCGCCGGCCGGCGCTCATCCGGACCGCGAGTTCGGTGCGGCTGCGCACCCCGAGCTTGCGGTAGGCGCTGGACAGGTGGCTCTCCACCGTCTTCACCTCGATCGCCAGCTCCGCGGCGATCTCCTGATTCGTCCGGCCCTCGGCCGCCAGCGCGACGACGCGGGCCTCAGAGATCGTCAGGCGGTTGGGCGCGGAGAGACGGGAACGGAGCACGGTCCGCGCGGCCCATCTCTCGGCACCGAGCTCGCTGAAGATCCTGCCCGCCCGCTCGGCGGTGCGCCGGGCCTCCTCCCTGCGCCGCAGGCGGCTCTGCACCCTGCTCAGCGCCAGCAGGGTACGGCCGAGTTCGAAGGGCACACCCGCCACGGAGAACTCCTCCACCGCGGCTTCCAGCTCACCGGCTCCTCTCTTGGGGGAGCCGGTGGCCGTCAGCAGCACGCCGCCGGCCCTGGCGGCCAGACCGCGTACCAGGGGGCGGTCGATGAGGCGGCCGGCCCAGCGGATCCTGCCCGCGCGCTCGGCGGCCTGCTCGTAGCGTCCGACCTGGACCAGCGCCTCGACGTGGTCGGCTCCCGCGGTGGGACAGAGCACCTCTGGGATCGCTCCGAGCTCACCGCATATCCGGTCGGCGGCGTCGAGGTGCAGCACGGCCGCCATCGGGTCGTCGCCGGACAGCTCGACGAAGCCCAGCAGCGCCCGGATCATCAACACCGCCATCCGATGGCCCGAGGCGTCGGCCGCGGCCAACGCCTCCTCCGCCAGTTGCCGGGCCCGCTCCAGCTCACCACGTACGCCGAGTACGAGCCCTTCGGCCAGCAGGGCCGCGGTCGGCGGGGCTCCCGTCTCCTGGGCGGTGCGAGCGACCAGGTCCGCGTACCGTGCCGCCGTCTGGAGGTCACCGGCGAGGCACTCCACCTCGGTGGCCCAGACCATCCCCCAGTCGGCGGCGGTCCCGGTCTCGGCGGCGGTGTCAAGGGTTCCGAACGCGGCCTGAGCCGCCGGGAGGTCACCCATGCAACGGCACAGATATCCGTACATGTGCAGAGCCACCAGCGGCGGACGCCCCAGGGCGGCCCCGCCGTGGGGCACCGGCACCACGGCGGGGGCCGGGGCACCGCACATGAGCTCAAGCGTGCACAGCACGACGGCGGCCTCGTCGCACATCGCGCGGTCACCGGCTCTCTCGGCCAGGCCGAGCAGTTCCCTGGCGTGTCCCAGTGCGGCGGTGAGATCACCCCCGTGCATGCAGAAGTAGGTGAGGCTGGCCATGATCGGAATCAGCAGCTCGGGCTGGTCGGCGATCTCCGCGCGGCCCCACTGCAGGGGTATCAGCGAACCCGCGACGTCACCGGACGCGAAGACGGCGTGCCCCAGCAGGAAGAACACGTTCGCCCGGTCGGGCCCGGAGGAGCAGTGCGGCAGCGCCTCCTCCAGGATGGCGCGGGCCCGTGCTCCGTCTCCCCCGGAGATCAGGTGGCCGGCGGCGGCGAGCCGGCGGCGCAACGCGACCTCGGCCTGGTCGGCAGGGGTCAGGCGGACGGCGTGAACCGCCAGGTCCGCCGCGCTGAGCGGCGCGGCCCGGGCGGCGGCGAGCCCGGCCGCCGTGTCGAGGGTCTCGGCCAGCGCGGCGTTGGGCTCGCCGGCGGTCAGCGCCAGGTGCCTGGCGCGCTCCTCCGGGTCCCGTACCGCCCGGGCGAGCCGCACGTGCATCTGATGCCGCCGCAGCGGCCCCGCGACCTCCAGCACCGTGCTGCGCAGCAGCGAGTTGCGAAAGCGCGGCGATTCCCTTTCGACGACGACCAGCCGGCCGGTGGTCGCCTCCACCAGTCCCTTCAGCCCTCCGGTCACCCGCTCGACCAGGCCGACCGTGGACCGGGCGGCGCAGGCGACCACCAACGCCGCCTCGACGGCGGCCGGCGAGAGGTTCGAAACGTGCTCGCGCAGCAGGTGCCGCAGGCTCCCCGGCAGGGAGACCTCGTCGGCCGGGTTCGGCCGCCAGGCCCGGTCTCGGGCCATCTCCAGGCCGAACAGCGGGTTGCCGCCGCACGCCTCGTGCAGGCGCCGCAGCACGTGGCGGGTGAGGGCGATGCCATGGCGGTCCTCCAGCACCGCGGCCAGGGCGTCGGGGCACAACGGGCCGACCTCCCAGCAGACCACCCGCTCCGCGGGCAGCACCCGGGCGAGTGGGGGCCACGCCCCGTTGTCCGCCCCGGTCCTGAGGGTGGCCAGCAGTTTCACGGGCTCGGTGCTCAGGCGCCGGAACACGAAGGCGAGCACGACCTCCGTCTCGGGGTCCATCCACTGGATTCCGTCGAGGGCTATCAGCAAGGCTCCCTCGGCGGACAGACGCCTGACCAGGTCGAGAACGGCGAGCGCCACCGCGCGCCGGTCCGGCGGCGTCTGCCGGGGATGCTCCCACCACAGGGCGGCGGCCAAGGCCCGGCGCAACGGCTCACGCAGGCCGCGTACGGCCGCGGAGCCCTCGACGGCGCCGATCAGGTCTCCCAGCCCTGCGTAGGCCAGGGTGGCCTCGCTCTCGTCGAACCGGCAGGAGAGAACGCGCCCCGGCCCCGCCGTCTTCAGGGCGCCGGACCAGATGGCCGACTTGCCGATGCCCGCCTCCCCGCTCAGCACGGCCATCGAGGGACCGGGGGCACGGCCGCCGATCCATGTCCCGATCATGTCGAGCTCACGGTCCCTGCCGACAACGCCCATTCTTCCCCTCGGTAGGAGGTCCCGCACGGCCGTCACCCGTGCCGGCGTCGACCGCAGCGGAAGGCGCCTCAACTGCGGAAATCATCCAAGCGTAATGATTGCCTGCAAAGCTTCAGGGATTCCCCTGATGAAACCGCCAGAGTTATCCCGTTTACTTCACTGACGGAGCCAACCGTAACAAAGTCTGCATATATGCGGCTATGGCCTGTCGACTGGACCAACCGTGACGCTTACCGATGGAGCACTCGCGCTCTCCATGCGAACATCCGGGGAATCATCGGATCACCTCTGCCGAAAAGGTATTTCTCATCTTGAGCGCTTTAGATTCGGTCGATCCCAAAAAGGTCGGCACCGCTGTCGCCGATTCGCCCTCCCCCGCGGTGGAGGGCCACGACCTGTACCGCTGGCATGACTCCCATCTCGCCCTCGCGGGAATCTCCCTCTCGATCCCGGCAGGCGGGCGTCACGCTCTGGTCGGGCCCAATGGCGCCGGCAAGACGACCCTGATGCGTATGCTCAGCGCCACTCTGGCACCCGACCGAGGGTCGCTTCGGGTCCTCGGCCACGACGTGGCGCTCCACCCCCGACAGGTCAAGGCGCGGATCGGGGTGGTGCCGCAGGGGATGACCTACGACAACGAGATCCTCGTCCGGGAGAACCTCACCACCTTCGGCCGCTACCACGGGCTCTCCGGCCGGAGCGCGGCCGCCCGCGCCGACGAACTGCTGGAGACGGTGGATCTCACCGCGCACGCCCGCTCCATGCCCCAGACGCTCTCCGGCGGCATGCAGCGGCGCCTGCTGATCGCCCGCGCCCTGGTGAACGATCCGGACCTGATCCTGCTGGACGAACCGAGCACCGGCCTCGACCCCGAGGGGCGTCTGCTGCTGTGGGACCTGCTCGACGCGCTCTGTGAGTCGGGCAAGACCCTGATCCTCACCACGCACCATATGGAGGAGGTCGAACGCCTCTGCGACGGCGTCACCGTGCTCGGCTCCGGACGCGTGCTGCGCTCCTCCAGCCCGCGGCGGTTGATCACCGCGACCGTGCCGAGGTACGTGGTCGAGCTCGGCGTCCCGCACTCCGGGGCCACGGAACCCGCCTGGACGCGGACGCGTACCCGGCTGCGGGTGGGCAACCGGCTCCTGGTGTTCGGGGATTCCGTCACCGGCCTGGCCGACGAGCTCCAGGTGACCGGAGCCGAGGAGCTCATGGTCCGGCCGAGCTCGCTGCAGGACGCGCTGCACGCCCTGGAACGCGAGCGCCCCGTTCCCCCGGCTGATCTCCCCACGCCCCTCCCCGTGCCCCCCAGGCCACGCGGTCGGCACAGGCCGCGCCGGGCGGTGCCGCCCCCCTCCCTCAGCCTGGCCGGCCGGATCTGGTGGCGCGACCTCACCCTGTTCAGGAAGTCCTACAAGACCACCATCGTCCCCAACTTCTTCGAACCGGTCTTCTCCCTGGCGGCTCTGGGGATCGGTCTGGGCTTCTACGTGGACGGACAGGCCCTGGGGTCCTCCTACGCGAGCTTCGTCGCCCCGGGACTGCTCGCCGTCACCGCGATGAACGGCGCCGTCTTCGAGGTCACCTACAACGTCTTCGTACGGCTGCGCCACGCCCGCAGCTACGACGCGGCCGTGACCAGTCCCGTCGAGCCGGTGGACATCGCGCTGGGCGAGCTGATCTGGGCACTGACCCGATGCATGGTCTACACCGGCGTCTACCTCGCGATCCTCGCCGCGCTGGGATACGCGCCCGCGAGCACCGCCCTGCTGGCCGTGCCGGCCCTGCTCCCGCTCGGCCTGGTCTTCGCCTGTGCGGGCCTGCTGTTCACCGGCGCGGTCCGGGCGATAAACGCCTACTCCTACTTCTACACGCTGGTGCTGACCCCGCTCACCCTGATCAGCGGGGTCTTCTTCCCGACGGAGAGGCTGCCCGCGGCGCTACGCGCGGTCGCCGAGGTCTCCCCACTGCACCACGGTGTGGAGCTGTCCAGGTCCCTGGTGATCGAGGGCGACCTCACCTCGGCCGCCGGGCATCTCGCCTGGCTGGTCGCGCTCTCACCGCTGCTGCTCGTCCCGGCCCTGCACAGCCTCAAGCGGCACCTATGCGGGTGAGCCCCGCCCTGCCAGGAACGGACCCCTCGCCCTGCCGGCGAGGGGCCCGCCGCTCACGGGGTCAGGCGGTGCAGGTCACGCGGGAAGAGGGTGGTCCAGCGGACATTGTCCACCCCGGTCAGCCTGGCGACGAAGCGCTCAAGACCCAGGGCGAACCCGCCGTGCGGCGGCATGCCGTGCGCGAAGGCCGCCAGATAGCCGGCATACGGCTCCGGACTCTCCCCGCGGGCCCGCAGGGCGGCGAGATAGTCGGAGTGGCGGTGCAGCCGCTGCCCACCGGTGACCAGCTCCAGGCCGCGGAAGAGCAGGTCGAAGCTGTTGGAGTACTCCGGCCGCAGGGGGTCGGGGTGGGTGTAGAACGGTCGCTTCGCCATGGGGTAACCGGTGACGAACAGCAACTCCGAACCGTACTCGCGAACAGCCCACTCGCACAGCCATCTCTCGTGCGCGGGGGCCAGGTCGGGCTCACCCCGCGGGTCCTCGCCGCTCTCGCGGGCCAGCAGTTCCTGCGCGTCGGCGAAGTGGATCGACGGGATCTCCGCCGGTACGTCCGGAAGCTCGGCACCGATCAGCTCCACCGCCCCCGCGGCACGCTGGGCGACGCTGGAGACCATGTCGGCGACCGCCTCGCGGACGACCGCCATGACATCGCGGTGGTCGGTCACGAAGCCCATCTCGGCGTCGAGGCTGGTGTACTGGGCCAGATGCCGCGCGGTGTCGTGCGGCTCGGCGCGGAAGACCGGCCCGATCTCGTAGACCCGCTCGAAGACCCCCACCAGGGTCTGCTTGTAGAACTGCGGCGACTGCGCCAGGTAGGCCCGGCGGCCGAACCAGTCCAGCGCGAAGACGTTGGCCCCGGACTCGGTGGCGGAGGAGACCACCTTGGGAGTGTGCGCCCCGATGAAGTCCAGCCTCTCCATCGCCCGGCGGAAGCCCTCCACCGAGGCCGCGGAGATCTCGAACGGCGCGCGCAGCCTGGGGTGGCGCAAGGCCACCGCCGCGTTGTCGAGCACGGTGGGCAGACCCGCCGAGACCACCGGCCGGTAGAGGTCGAACGGGGGCGCGACGGCCGGGTCGGAGAGTTCGCGAAACGTCGGCGAGGTGATCTCCACCCCACCCGGTGCCTGAGGGTTGGCGGTGGCGGTGCCCACCACCTCGACCACGGTCTCCTCGGGCAGTTCGGCGAGGCGCCTCACCAGCTCCGGGTCGGCTGCGACGACCTGGACGAGACCGTCCCGATCGCGAAGCACGGCGAAGGTCACCGACTTCAGCGCGCGAACGCGATGCAGCCAACCGGCGAGACACACCTCCTCGCCGACATGCTTGGACACCTGGGAGGAAAGAATTCGCATGGCAACTCCGCACAGAGAACTTACGGGAGTCCCTATCAGGTGCGGGCGAGCAGGGACATTTCGCTCGCGGTGCCACCACACCTTTGCCCCGCCGGAGGCGGAACCTCATTGTGACCCGATGACGAGGGCCGACCGGCGGGGCATTGGACGGTTACCGCGGTGGCCCCGCCGTTCCTCCCCGCAGCTCGGAAGGGTCTTCGGCCCGGGGGCGAGGCCGCCTTTCCAGCTCCGGCGGCTCTCTCGTTGCTCGCATGGTCCCGGCCTACTTGGCTTCGTCACAGCTTTGCCGCCGATCATAGTCCAAACGCCTCCCCTCCGGGGCGGGGAAACCCGATGACCGCAGGAACACCCGTTTCGGCGTCCCCCGCGGAACGCCGGCGCGCGTTCGCCCGGCTGCTCCTCCTCGCGGGTCCGGCCGCGCTGGGCACCTCGCTCGCGATCAACCTCCTGGTGGGCCTGCTTCCCGTCGGCTTCATCGTCTGGACGAGCGTCATGCTCGCCGAGGTCTCCACCACGGCGAGCGGAACCGGCCCGGTCACCGTCGGCGCGGCGCTGGCCCTCGCGGTCGGCGCCTACATCCTGCAGCAGTCGCTGGTGCCCTACCAGGCCGCGCTGGGAGAGGTGATCGCGCGCCAGGTGGACGGCGGTTGCGTCCGGCGGTTGATGGGCTCCGCCCTGGCCGAGGCGCCACTGTCCCTGCTCGAACGCGAGAACGTCGTGGGCAGGCTCGGAGACGCGCGCGACGGCCTGGGCCGGTTCCCGCCCACTCCCGGGGAGGCGGTGGCGGGCACCCTCGCACTGGTCGCCAGGTACACACAGCTGGCCGGCGCGGTGGTCCTCATCGGAATCGTGATCTCCCCGGTCGCGGGCACCGTCGCGGCGGTCACCGCCCTGGTGATCCGGCACGGCAGGCGCGGATCCATGGGACGCCTCGGCTCGCTCTGGCACGAGCTGTCCGGCCCGCGCCGGCGGGTCACCTATCTGCGCGACATCGGCACGGCGATCACCGCCGCCAAGGAGTTCAGGACGCTGGGCCTGATCGACTGGTACGAGCGGCGCCACCGCGTGGACGCGCGGGAGTACCTGACGGCCCTGTGGAGTGGCCGGCGGCGCATCCTGTTCTGGCCGTTCGTGGGCTATACCCTGGTCGGCCTGGTGGGGGGCACCGTACTCCTGGTCTGGCTCGCCCGCTCCGCCGCACTGGGCGACCTCGGCCTACTCGAACTCTCCATCGCCCTCCAGTCGGCGCTGCTCGCCATTCGGTTCGGGACCTTCTTCCCGGAGAGTGACGTGCAGACCCAGTACGGGCTGAACGCCTATGAGGCACTGGTGGAGTTCGAGAACCTGGTCTCCGCCGGCCGGCGGGAGATTCCCCGGGGCGATCTCCCGGCGAGCGGGCTGCCCCGGCGCGGCATCCGCTTCGAAGGGGTCGGTTTCGCCTACGGCACCGGCCGGAAGGTGCTGGACGGCCTCGACCTGGAGCTGCCCGCCGGGGGTTCGACCGCGATCGTCGGACTGAACGGCGCCGGCAAGACCACCCTGGTCAAGCTGCTGGCGCGCCTCTACGACCCCTCGGAGGGAAGAATTCTCGTCGACGGTGAGGACCTACGGCGGCTGGACCCCCGGGACTGGCAGCGCCGGCTGGCCGTGATCTTCCAGGACTACGTCCGCTACGAGTTGCCCGCCGGTGCCAACATCGGCCTCGGCGCCCCCGCCGCGCTCGGGGACAGACCGGCCCTGCTCGCCGCCGCCCGGCGCGCGGGCGCGCTGGAGGTGGTGGACTCCCTGCCCGCCGGCCTCGACACCCCGCTGTCCGGGCAGTACGCGGGCGGGCGCGACCTGTCTGGCGGGCAGTGGCAGCGGATCGCCTTGGCCCGCGCCTTTCTCGCCGTCGAACGGGGTGCCTCCGTCCTGGTCCTGGACGAGCCCACCGCCCAGCTGGACGTCCGGGCGGAGGTGGAGTTCTTCGACCGTTTCCTCGCCATCACCGGCGGGCTGACCACGGTGATCATCTCTCATCGCTTCTCCACCGTACGGCGGGCCGACCGGATCGTGGTCGTCGAGCACGGCCGCGTGGTCGAGCAGGGGGACCACGCGGGACTGCTGAGGTCCGGTGGACGCTACGCCGACCTCTTCGACCTGCAGGCCCGGCGCTTCGCGACCGGCCCGCCGGGGACGGAGGCCGGCCGATGAGATGGATCGTGCTCAGCGCGCTGTTCGTGTTGCGCCTCGCCGCGAGGGTCGACCGAGTACGCCTGCTCAAGGCGGTCGGGCTGATGGCGGTGGGCTACCTGGCCACCCCGCTCGTGGCCGTGGGGCTGCGGGAGTTCACCAACGCCGCCGTCGCGGGGAGGGTCGACGTCGCGACGGCGGTCGTCTGCGCCGTCGCCGTGCTCCTCGTCCTGGAGCTGATGCTCGGGCACTTCGCCCACCTGTCCTACTTCGAGGTCGGCGAACTCGCCGAGACCGTGCTGCACGAGGAGCTGGTCCGCCACGTCAACGGCTCGCCGCGGCTTGAGCGCCTGGACGACCCGGCCTTCGCCGACAGCGTGAACCTCGTCCGCCAGGAGCTGGGCAAGACCCGCACCGCGGTGGAGTCGGTGCTCCAGCTGGGCGGGCTCGTCCTGCAGACCGGGTTCACCGCGGTCCTGCTGGTGATGCTCGATCCCTGGCTGGCCCTGCTGCCTTTGGCGGCGCTGCCGTCGGTGCTGATCGGCAGACGGGCGCAGAACCTGCTGGAGCTGGCGAAGGAGGCGACCGCCGAGAGCACCCGCCGCACCCGCCACCTGCTCGAACTCGCGACCACCCCGGCCTCGATCAAGGAGATCCGGCTCTTTCACGCCGAGCCTCCTCTCCTGCGGGAGCAGGACACCTGCTGGTCGAAGACCAGCGCGGCACTGCGAGGCGCGCACCTGAGGGCCGCCGGGCTACGGACGCTGGGCCAGCTGGCCTTCTCCCTCGCCTACGGGGGCGCGATCACGCTGGTGATCTGGCAGGCCGCCCGGGGAAGGGCCGACGCGGGCGACGTGGTGCTGGTCATCACCCTGGCGGTCCAGGTGAGCGTGCAGGTGTCCGGGGCCTCCACGTTGCTCACCGCCCTACAGGGCGTCGGCAGGACGCTGGACCGGCTGGCCTCGCTCCGGGATCCGGGGGAGAGCCCTTCCCCCGTGGAAGGCGGCGTCCCCGTGAGGCTACGAGAGGGCATCAGGCTGGAGCACGTGAGTTTCGCCTACCCCGGGACCGACAGGATGATCCTGCGCGACGTCTGCCTGACGATACCTGCAGGCGGATCGGTGGCGCTCGTCGGCGAGAACGGGGCGGGCAAGAGCACCCTCGTCAAGCTGCTGTGCGGCCTCTACCATCCCACCTCGGGCCGGATCCTGGTGGACGGCATCGACCTGCGCGACCTGCCACCCCGCGAGTGGCAGGCCAGGGTGGCCTCCCTGTTCCAGGACTTCGCCCGGTTCGAGTTGCGCCTCGGGGAGAACGTCGGAGTCGGTGACCTCGCCCGGCTGGAGGACCGGGAGGCGATCTCGCGGGCGCTCGGGCTGGCACACGCGGACCGGATCGTGGCGACGGTGCCCGGCGGGCTCTCCGGCCTGCTGGGCCACGGCTACGGCCACGGCGTCGAACTCTCCGGCGGCCAGTGGCAGACACTGGGGCTCGCCCGGTGCCTGATGCGCCAGGAGGCGCTTCTGCTGGTCCTGGACGAACCTGCGGCCGCGCTCGACGCCGCCGCGGAACACGCGATCTTCGACCGCTACGCCGCCTCCTCGCACGAGGCGGGTCACCGCTCCGGCGCGATCACCCTCTTCGTCTCCCACCGCTTCTCCACCGTGCGGATGGCCGACATGATCATCGTCCTCGACGGAGGCCGGGTGGTGGAGAACGGTGACCACCACACGCTGCTGGCGGGCTCCGGACTCTACTCCGAGCTGTACGGCCTCCAGCGAAGGATCTACCGCTAGGTCCCCATCTCGGCCGGCCCCGGCTCACCGGGACCGGCCGAGGGGGGTTAGGCCTCCGCCTTGGGCTTGGCGTCCACCCCGGCCTCCCTGCGCTGCCCCGCCGTGATCGGGGAGGGAGCGCCGGTCAGCGGGTCGAAACCGGAGGCCGTCTTCGGGAAGGCGATCACGTCGCGAATCGACTCTCCGCCGGCCAGCAGCGTGCAGACCCGGTCCCAGCCGTAGGCGATGCCGCCGTGCGGCGGCGGGCTGTACTTGAACGCCTCCAGCAGGAAGCCGAACTTGTTCTCCGCCTCCTCCTTGGAGATGCCGAGCACGTCGAAGACGCGCTGCTGCATCTCGGCGCGGTGGATCCGGATCGAGCCACCACCGATCTCCATGCCGTTGCAGACCATGTCGTAGGCGTAGGCCAGGGCCTCACCAGGATGGTCCTGGAAGTTGTCGGCCCACTCGGGCTTCGGACCGGTGAAGGGATGGTGGACCGGGGTCCAGCCGCCCTCGCCGTCCTCCTCGAACATGGGGGCATCGACGATCCACAGGAAGTTCCAGGCCGACTCGTCGATCAGGCCGCAGCGGCGGCCGATCTCCAGCCGGGCCGCGCCGAGCAGGTCGCGGGACGCGGAGGCCGCGCCGGCCGCGAAGAAGATCGCGTCTCCGGGCTCAGCCTCCACCTTGGCCGCCAGGCCCGCCGCCTCGGTCTCGGACAGGTTCTTGGCGACCGGGCCGCCGAGCGTGCCGTCCTGGCCCACCAGCACGTAAGCCAGGCCCTTGGCGCCGCGCGACTTGGCCCACTCCTGCCAGGCGTCCAGCTCCTTGCGGCTCTGGGAGGCGCCGCCGGGCATGACCACGGCGCCCACGTACGGTGCCTGGAAGACCCTGAAGGTGGTGTCGGCGAAGAACTCCGTCATCTCGACGAGCTCCTGGCCGAAACGCAGGTCGGGCTTGTCGGAGCCGTAGCGGGCCATGGCGTCCCGGTAGGTCATCCGGGGTAGCGGGTTCGGCAGCTCGTAGCCGACCGTCTCCTTCCAGATCCGGCCGATCAGCGCCTCCCCCAGGGCCATGACGTCGTCCTGGTCGACGAAGGACATCTCGACGTCGATCTGCGTGAACTCCGGCTGCCGGTCGGCGCGCAGGTCCTCGTCGCGAAAGCAGCGGGCGAGCTGGTAATAGCGCTCCAGCCCGGCGACCATCAGGAGCTGCTTGAACAGCTGCGGCGACTGCGGCAGGGCGTACCAGTTCCCGGGCTGAAGCCGGACCGGGACCAGGAAGTCGCGGGCACCCTCCGGGGTGGAGCGGGTCAGCATCGGGGTCTCGACGTAGTTGAACCCGTGCTCGTCCATCACCTGGTGGGCGAGGTAGGTGGCCTTGGAGCGGGTGCGCATGGCCTGCGCGACCTGCGGGCGGCGGATGTCGAGGTAGCGGTACTTGAGCCTGGCCTCCTCCGAGATGCCGGTCCCGCCCTCGATGGGGAACGGCAGCGGGGCGGACTCGCTGAGCACCTCGACCTCGGAGGCGACGACCTCGATCGCGCCGGTCGGCAGGTCGGGGTTCTCGTTGCCCTCGGGGCGGACCCGCACCTGCCCGACGACCTTGACGCAGTACTCGGCGCGCAGGCCGTGGGCGTCGTCCTCCTCGCGGAAGACCACCTGGGCGGAGCCGGAGGCGTCACGCAGGTCGATGAAGACCACGCCGCCGTGGTCGCGGCGGCGCCCCACCCATCCGGCGAGCGTCACCTGCTGCCCGGCGTGCTCCTCGCGCAGTGATCCCGCTTCGTGCGTGCGGATCATTTGTCCAGTCTCTCCTTCAACGTCGTGACGATCTCAGCGAGTGGTACGGCGGTCTGCTCTCCGCTGGCCAGGTCCTTGACCTGCGCGGTCCCCGAGGCGATATCACGCTCGCCGAGGATCACCGCGTGGCTCGCCCCCGAGCGGTCGGCGCCCTTCATGGCGCCCTTGACACCCTTGCCGCCGAACGACATGTCGGCGGCAAGGCCCGCCCGGCGCAACTCGGTGACAAGAAGGAACATCCGGCGGCGCGCCTCCTCACCCAGCGGCACACCGTACACCTGTACGCGCGCCTGTTCGCCGTCGCCCGCGAACAGGCCCTCGGCCTCCATGGCCAGGACCGTACGGTCGACGCCGAGCGCCCAGCCGACGCTGGGCAGGGCGGGACCGCCGAGCATCTCGCTCAGCCCGTCGTAGCGGCCTCCGCCGCCGACCGCGGACTGGGAGCCGAGCCCGTCGTGGACGAACTCGAACGTGGTCCGCGTGTAGTAGTCGAGGCCGCGGACCAGCCGGGGGTCGTCGGTGTAGGCCACGCCGGAGGCGGTCAGCAGCGAGCGGACCTCCTCGTGATAGGCCTTGCACGCCCCGCACAGGTGGTCGACGACCAGCGGCGCGCCGGCCAGCCGCTCCTGCACCTCCGGGCGCTTGTCGTCGAGCACGCGCAGCGGGTTGATCTCGATCCGCTGCCGGGTGGGCTCGTCGAGGTCGAGGCCGCGCAGGAAGTCCTGGAGCGCGGCCCGGTAGACGGGGCGGCACTCCCTGTCGCCCAGCGTGTTGATCAGCAGCCGGACCCCGGTGAGCCCCAGCGCGGCGTAGCCGTCGACGGCCAGCAGGATCAGCTCGGCGTCGAGCGCCGGGTCCTCGGCGCCCAGTGCCTCGGCGCCGACCTGCCAGAAGTGCCGGTAGCGGCCCTTCTGTGCCCGCTCGTAGCGGAACTGGCTGCCCGAGTACCAGAGCTTCACCGGAAGCTGTCCGTTGTGCAGGCCGTGCTGGAGGACCGCGCGCACCACCGGGGCGGTGCCCTCGGGGCGCAGCGTGATGGAGCGCCCGCCCTTGTCCTCGAAGGTGTACATCTCCTTGGAGACGATGTCCGTCGACTCCCCGACGCCGCGCACGAACAGCGCGGTGTCCTCGAAGACCGGCGTCTCGATGTAGCCGTAACCCGCCCGGCGGACGGGGTCGGTCAGCGCCTCGCGTACGGCGAGTGCCCGCTCCGAACGCGGTGGGATCCAGTCGAAGGTGCCCTTGGGCGCCTGCAAAGTCATTGTCTAAAGTCCCCTGCCGGGGCCGCGGTCGTGCCTGAGACCCGCGGGGCCTGCGCCCGCGGCCTGCTCCGCCTCCGCGAGATACGGGTTGGTGGCACGCTCTTGGCCGATCGTGGTCTGTGGTCCGTGGCCGGGCAGCACCACCGTGTCCGCCGGCAGCGGCAGGCACTTGGCCGCCAGGCTGCGCAGGATGGTCGGGTAGTCGCCGCCTGGAAGATCTGTGCGGCCGATGGAGCCGGCGAAGAGCAGGTCGCCCGAGAACAGCACGTCGGGGATCTCCTCGGTGCTGGGCAACCTGAAGGTCACCGACCCCCTGGTATGGCCGGGGGTGTGGTCGACGGTGAGCTCCAGGCCCGCCAGTCGCAGCACCTCGCCGTCCGCGAGCTCGCGCACGTCGTCCGGCTCGGTGAAGGTCAGTCCCCCGAACAGCTGCTGTTTCGCGGACAGCGACATTCCCCTGCCGGGATCGGACAGCAGCTCGCGGTCTTCGGGATGGATCCACGCGGGGACGTCACGCGCGCCGCAGACCGGGGCCACCGACCACATGTGGTCGAGGTGCCCGTGGGTGACCAGCACCGCGACCGGTTTGAGCCTGTGCTCGCGCAGCAGGTCATCGAGGTCGCCGACGGCGTTCTGGCCTGGATCGACGACCACGCACTCCTCGCCCGCGGCGGGAGCGACGACGTAACAGTTGGTCTGGAAGGACCCTGCGGGAAAGCCGGCGATGAGCATCTGCCTCAGCTGATCTCGTCAAGAATGCGGATGGGAATGTAACCGAAGGGTACCGGTGCGGGTCGGCGGGCTGCGAACCATTACCCATTGGCCGATACGATTCGCCCACCTCATTAAGTACGACTCGGCACTCGGGAGGGCGAAGCGGTGAGCGGCAGGGAGCGCCAGAAGCAGTTGGCGCGCGAGCACTACGAGCGGCAGATGAAGCGACGCGTCGAACGTGAGGCCAAGGTCGCCAGGGCCAAGCGCATCGCACTCATCGGCACCAGTGTGGTCGGTGTGCTGGCTGTGGCGGGTGTGATCGTCGCGACCAGCGTGTTCGGAGGTTCCGACACGACGGCGACCGCCGATCCGGCGCCCTCGGGGAGCCCTTCGGGGAACCCCTCGGAGGCGGCCTCCGAGGCCGGCACGCAGCCGACGGCCTTCGACGCGGCCAGCGGAACCTGTGGCTACGTCGCCTCGGAAGGCGGCACGACCAAGAACGTGGGCCTGCCTCCGGCGAAGGTCGACAAGACTCCCACGACGATGACCCTCAAGACCAACCAGGGCGACATCGTCATCAAGGTGTCGGCCGACAAGACTCCGTGCACCGTCAACTCCTTCGCCTTCCTGGCGCAGAAGAAGTACTTTGACGGTTCCAAGTGTCACCGGCTGGGCTCCGACCAGTTCCCGATGTTGCAGTGCGGCGACCCGCTGGCCAAGGCCGACGGCAAGAACCCCACCGACGGTCAGGGTGGCCCCGGCTACCGCTTCGTCAACGAGAACCTGGAGGGCGCCAAGTACACCCGCGGCGTCGTGGCCATGGCCAACAGCGGTCCCGACACCAACGGCAGCCAGTTCTTCCTCGTGTACGGCGACGCCCCGCTGACGCCGGACTACACCCCCTTCGGTACGGTCACCAAGGGCCTGGAGATCCTCGACAAGGTGAACAAGGCGGGCGTCATCACTCCGGGACCTGACGGCACCGGGGCACCGAAGGAAACCCTCGAAATCAAAGACGTGACAATGTCCAGCAAGAGCTGACGTAATACATACAAGGGGCGGTAAGTCCCGAAAGGCTGATGAAAGTGCGGGAGGACACGGTGAGCACCGACCCGTGGGGCCGGGTAGACGACGACGGCACCGTCTACGTACGTACGGCTGAGGGAGAACGGGCCGTCGGGTCCTGGCAGGCCGGCGAACCGGAAGAGGCACTCGCCTACTTCCATCGCAAGTTCGACGAGCTGGCCGGGCAGGTCACCCTGCTCGAACAGCGGCTCCGCGGCACTGACCTGCCGCCCGCCCAGGCGGAGGCGACCATCGTCAAGCTCCGCGAGGCGATCACCGACGCGCACGCGGTCGGCGACCTCGACGCGCTGCTGAACCGCCTCAACACCCTCACGGAGCTGGTCGCCCAGCGCCGGGAGGAGGTCAAGGCCGCTCGCGACGTGGCCAGGGCCGAGGCCAAGGGCGTCAAGGAGCGGATCGTCGCCGAGGCCGAGCGCATCGCCGACGACACCACCCACTGGAAGACCGGTGGCGAGCGGCTGCGCCAGCTGATCGATGAGTGGAAGGCCGCCGAGCGCATCGACCGGGTGACCGAGGCGGCGCTGTGGAAGCGCCTGTCGGCGGCCCGCACGGCCTTCGCCAAGCGGCGCAAGGCCTATTTCGCGGGGCTGGACGAGCAGCGCGAGGGCGTGCGCTCCACCAAGGAGCGCATCGTGGCCGAGGCCGAGGCGCTGGCCTCGTCCACCGACTGGGGTGCCACCGCGTCGGCCTACCGCGAGCTGATGCAGGAGTGGAAGTCCGCCGGCCGGGCCTCCCGGGAGGTCGAGGACGAGCTCTGGGGCCGTTTCAAGGGCGCCCAGGACCAGTTCTTCCAGGCGCGTTCGGCCGTCTTCGCCGAGCGCGACGCCTCGCTGGCGGCCAACGCCGAGGCCAAGGAGCAACTCCTGACCGAGGCCGAGAAGATCCTCCCGGTCACCGACGTCCGTGCGGCCAGGAGCGCCCTGCGCGGCATCCTGGAGCGCTGGGAGGCCGCGGGCCCGGTCCCGCGCGAGCAGCGCGACCGGCTGGAGGGCGGCCTGCGCAAGATCGACGACGCGGTCCGCAAGGCCGAGGAGGCGGAGTGGAAGCGCTCCAACCCCGAGGCGCGCGCCCGTGCCCAGAACACGGTCGACCAGCTGCGCAAGTCGATCGCGCAGTTGGAGGGCCGCCTGACCAAGGCCAGGGACGCGGGCAGGGACAAGGACGTCAAGGACGCCGAGGAGGCCCTCGCCGCCCGCCGTTCCTGGCTGGAGGAGGCCGAGCGCACGCTCGCCGAGTTCTCCTGACCCCTTCCGCGGGCGGCTGACGCGATCTGAAGGACCGACAGGGCCGCGGAGGGCTCCCCTACCGGGGAGTGCCCTCCGCGGCCCTGTCGTTCGTGATGGGGCGTCGGCGCCGCCCCCGGCTCGGTGAGGGGCCGAGGGCGCGCCCGACGCTCAGGAACCGGCGCCGCTGACCCGGTAGACGTCGTAGACGCCCTGGATGTTGCGGACGGCCTTCAGGACGTGCCCCAGATGCTTGGGGTCGCCCATCTCGAAGGTGAACTTGCTGATCGCCACCCTGTCCCTGGACGTCGTCACCGACGCCGACAGGATGTTGACGTGCTGGTCGGAGAGCGTGCGGGTCACATCCGAGAGCAGGCGCGGCCGGTCGAGCGCCTCGACCTGCAGCGCGACCAGGAACACCGAGTCGTCCGCGGCGGACCAGGCGACCTCGACCAGGCGGTCGGGCTCGGACTTGAGCTGATCCATGTTGGGACAGTTGGTGCGGTGCACCGACACGCCGTGCCCGCGGGTGACGAAACCGACGATCTCATCGCCCGGCACGGGAGTGCAGCATCGCGACAGGCGGACCCAGACGTCGGAGTCGCCCGCGACGACCACTCCGGCGCCGCCACTGCCCCGGGGACGACCGCGCAGCTTGGTCGGCACGGAGACCTCGGCGATGTCCTCTTCCGCGCCGTCCACTCCTCCGATGGAGGTCACGAGCTTCTGCACGACCGCCTGCGCGGCGATGTGGCCCTCTCCCACGGCCGCGTAGAGCGCGGAGACGTCCGGGTAGCGCAGATCCCTGGCGAGGACCAGGAGGGACTCTCCGGACATCAGGCGCTGCAGCGGCAGGCCCTGCTTGCGCATGGCGCGGCCGATCGCCTCCTTGCCCGCCTCGATCGCGGTCTCGCGGCGCTCCTTGGAGAACCACTGCCGGATCTTGTTACGGGCCCGTCCCGACTTGACGAACTTCAGCCAGTCACGCGAGGGGCCCGCGTCGGGCGACTTGGAGGTGAAGATCTCCACTGTGTCACCGTTGCCCAGCCGCGACTCCAGGGGCACCAGGCGGCCGTTGACCCTGGCCCCGATGCAACGGTGCCCCACCTCGGTGTGCACGGCGTAGGCGAAGTCGACGGGCGTCGCGTTCTCGGGCAGGGCGATGACCTGGCCCCGGGGCGTGAAGACGTAGACCTCCGAGACCGACAGGTCGAACCTGAGCGACTCCAGGAACTCCCCCGGGTCGGCGGTCTCCTTCTGCCAGTCGAGGAGCTGCCGCAGCCAGGCCATGTCGCTGGCGGGCTTCAGCTTCGCCCCCGGAGGACCGGAGGTGGTCATGTCCTCCTTGTACTTCCAGTGCGCCGCCACACCGTACTCGGCCCTGTGGTGCATCCCGTGGGTGCGGATCTGCAGCTCCACCGGCTTGCCCTCCGGGCCGATTACCGTGGTGTGCAGCGACTGGTACATGTTGAACTTGGGCATCGCGATGTAGTCCTTGAACCGGCCGGGCACCGGGTTCCATCGCGCGTGAATCGTTCCGAGCGCCGCGTAGCAGTCGCGGACCGTGTCGACCAGCACCCGGATGCCGACCAGGTCGTAGATGTCGTCGAAGGCGACGTCCCTGGCGATCATCTTCTGGTAGACGGAGTAGTAGTGCTTGGGACGGCCCTTGACGGCCGCGCGGATCTTGGCGTCCCGCAGGTCGCCGGAGACCTTCTCGATGACCTCCTGCAGGAACAGGTCCCTGCGCGGGGCCCGTTCCGAGACCATCCGGGCGATCTCGTCGTAGCGCTTGGGGTAGAGCATGGCGAACGCGAGGTCCTCCAGCTCCCACTTGATGGTGTTCATGCCCAGCCGGTGGGCGAGCGGCGCGAAGATCTCCAGCGTCTCGCGGGACTTCTGGTGCCGCTTGTGCTCGGGCAGGTAGCGCATGGTGCGCATGTTGTGCAGCCGGTCGGCGAGCTTGATCACCAGCACCCGGATGTCCCGGGACATCGCCACGACCATCTTGCGTACGGTCTCGGCCTCGGCCGCGGCGCCGAACTTGACCTTGTCGAGCTTGGTGACGCCGTCGACCAGCAGCGCGATGTTGTCGCCGAAGTCCGAGCGCAGCTCGTCCAGGCCGTACGCGGTGTCCTCGACGGTGTCGTGCAGCAGCGCGGCGCACAGCGTCTCGTCGTCGGTGCCGAGCTCGGCCAGGATCGTCGCCACCGCCAGCGGGTGGGTGATGTACGGGTCACCGCTTTTGCGCTTCTGGTCGCGGTGGTGATAGGCCGCCACGTCGTAGGCGCGCTCGATGAGCCGCAGATCCGCCTTCGGATGGGTGGCGCGGACCGTGCGGAACAGCGGCTCCAGAACCGGATTCATGCCGCCACCCCATTGCCCCCCAAAACGTGCGAGCCTTCGCCTTACCGCCGGCTTCTCCTCGGCGGCTCCGGACATGGCGGAACCGGCGTCGCCTGCTGGGACGGCCATCTCGGGACCGCCACCGTTGGCGGTCGTGTCGGGGACGACCACATCACGGGGCACTCAGACTCCTCACGTTCGAGTCCAGATCCCTCAGTGTATCCAGACGGGGTTGTGTGCTTTTGTCCGCGGGGTCGATCAAACGACGACGAGAGAGTGCAACTCGACGTCCGTCAGGCGCTCGCGACCCTTGAGGAAGGCCAGCTCCATGAGCACGGCGAGGCCGACGACCTCGGCGCCCGCCTCGCGGACCAGCTCCACCGCCGCGCGCGCCGTTCCTCCCGTGGCGAGCACGTCGTCGACGATGAGAACGCGCTCTCCGGGGATGAAGGCGTCCCGGTGAACCTCGATGATGGCGGAGCCGTACTCCAGATCGTAGGACGCCTCAAGCGTCTCAGCGGGCAGTTTGCCTTTCTTCCGTACCGGGACGAAGCCCGCGCCCGCCTGGCAGGCGACCGGGGCGGCCAGGATGAACCCCCGCGCCTCGATTCCAACGATCTTGTCAACCTCGTACAGCCCGGCCAGCGCCCTGGTCACCGCGGCGAACGCCACCGGGTCGGCGAGCAGCGGCGTGATGTCCTTGAACATCACCCCGGGCTGCGGGTAGTCGGGCACGTCACGGATGCGATCGAGGATCAGCCTGCTCAGCTCGGTCATGGTCGGCACTCCTTGGGGAGGGGGAAGGAAAACGCCTCCGCCCCCTGGGCAGGGAGCGGAGGCGCGAACTGCTCGGAGCTTACTTCTTCTTGCGTTTGTCGCCGCCGGCCGCGGCCCCGTTGGCCACGTTGGCGGTCCCGTTGGCGGCCCCGTTGGACGCTCCGGCGGTGACCGGCTGACGCGTCGTCCTGCCCCCGGAGCCACCCCCGTGGGCGGCGAGCCTGCGGGCGATCGCCTGGTAGCGCGGCTCGCGCTCCTTCAGCGTGACCAGCAGTGGCGTCGCGACGCACAGCGAGGAGTAGGTTCCGACGATCATGCCGACGAACAGGGCCAGCGACAGGTCCTTCAGGGTACCGGCGCCGAACAGCGTGGTGCCGATGAAGAGGATCGCCGCGACCGGCAGGATCGCCACCAGGGTGGTGTTCAGCGACCGGATCAGCGTGTGGTTCAGCGCGTTGTTGGCAGCCTCGGTGTAGGTCATCTTGGAGGTCGTGCCGAGCTTGGCGGTGACCTCCTTGATCATGTCGAAGACGACCACGGCGTCGTACAGCGAGTATCCGAGGATGGTCAGGAAGCCCAGCAGGGTCGCCGGGGTGACCTCGAAGCCGGACCAGGCGTAGACACCGGCGGTGATCACCAGGTCGTGCAGCAGCGCCACGACGGCCGACAGCGCCATCTTCCACTCGAAGGCCATCGTCAGGTACAGGATGATCGCCAGCATGAAGACGATCAGTCCGATGACGGCCTTGTTGGCCACCTGGCCGCCCCACGAGGCACCGATCACCTGCAGGTTGACCTCGTTCTGCGGCAGCTTGAACTCGCTCGCCACCGCCTTCTGGACCGCGGTGACCTGCTCTGCCGGGAGGCTCTCCGTGGTGACCCGCCAGCCGTTCTGGGTCGTCTGCGCGATGACTTGGTGCACACCGGCATCGGTGAACGTGCCGCGCACCTGCTCGATGTTGACGGACGCCGGGGCCTTGAAGGAGAAGACGGACCCGCCCTTGAACTCCACGCCCAGGTTGAGGCCGTTGACGACCAGACCGGCGATGGAGATCACCAGCAGGATTACGGAGAGGCTGTACCAAAGCTTCCTGCGGCCGACGAAGTCGACGTTGACCTCGCCCCGGTACAGCCGACGCGCGATGCCGGACATCAGGCCTCCTGCGGAGCGGACTTGGGAGCGGTGACGGTCTCGCTCATGCGCTCGGCGTCGAGACCGGAGAGCTTGTGCCCCTTGGCGAAGAACTTCAGCCTCGCCAGCATCGCGACGAACGGCTTGGTGAACATGAACACCACCGCGATGTCGATGAGCGTGGTCAGGCCCATCGCGAAGGCGAACCCGGCCACACCGCCGACCGCCAGGAAGTAGAGCACCACGGCGGCGATGAACATGACGGCGTCCGCGATGAGGATCGTGCGCCGGGCCCGGACCCAGGCGACCTCGATCGCCGTGCGCAGCGAGCGGCGGCCTTCCTTCATCTCGTCACGGATACGTTCGAAGTAGACGATGAACGAGTCGGCGGTGATACCGATCGAGACGATCAGACCGATGATGTGCGGCAGCGAGAGGCGGAAGCCGGCGAACGCGCCGAGCAGCACCACCGACTGGTAGGTCACGATCGTCGCCACCAGGAGGCTCAGCACCGAGACGACGCCCAGGCCCCGGTAGTAGAGCATCGAGTAGATCACGACCAGCAGCAGGCCGATCGCGCCCGCGATGAGGCCGCCGCGCAGCTGGTCGGCGCCCAGGGTGGAGGAGACCTCGTCGATGGAGCTCTTCTCGAACTTCAGCGGGAGTGCGCCGTACTTGAGCTGGTTGGCCAGCTCGTCGGCGCTCACCTGGGTGAAGTTGCCGGAGATCTGCGCACGGCCGCCGGTGATCGGCTCCTGGATGACGGGCGCGGAGATGACCATGCCGTCGAGGACCATGGCGATCTGGTTGCGGGGGGCCTGCGAGTTGAAGGCGGTGGTGGTGACCTTCGACCACTGGTCGGGGCCCTGGCCCTTGAAGGAGAGCTGGACGAGCCACTCGCCGGTGGTCTGGTCGACACCCGAGGACGCACTGTCGATCGAGGTGCCGGTCACGGCCGCCTTGTCGAGGATGAACTTGGTGCTGCCGTCGGTGCTGCAGCCCACGTACTGCTTGTCCGGCGCGTCCTGGGCCCCTCGGTTCGTCTGCTTGGCGCAGTCGAGCGTCTGGAACTCCTTGAGGGCCGCCGGGTCGATCCCGGTGGGGTCGACACCCGCCATGGGGTCGTCGGCCGCCGTCGGCGGGGCTGTCGGCGGGGCCGTCGGCGCGGCGCTGCCGTCACCCGGCTTGGAAGACTGGTCGCCGGGTTGAGCAGGCTCCGTAGAGGACTCGGAGCCGGCTCCCGGGCTTGGTTTGAGCAGCCCCGACGACAGGGCGCGCCCGGCGGGCGAGGTGTTCGTGTCGGGGGCGGCCGTCGCGGACGGCTTCGGCGCCGCGGAGTCGGTGGGCCTGGGCGCCCTGGTCCCCTTGCCCCCTGAGGTGGTGGGCGAGGGAGACGGCGTCGGCGCCTGGGTAGCCAGCTCTCCGGGGGGCGGAGGCGATCCGGCCCCGATCGCCAGCACCTGGCGGAACCGTAGTTCCGCAGTGGTGCCGACCAGCTTGACGACTTCCTCCTGGCCAACTCCGGGGACGGAGATGACGATGTTGTCACCGGACTTGGCGACCTCGGCGTCGGAGATGCCGCTGCCGTTCACCCGCTCGCGGATGATGTTCACCGCCAGGTCGAGACTCTCCTGGGAGGGAGCGCTTCCGTTCGGGGTGATGGGCTGCAGCGTCACTGTCGTGCCGCCGGCGAGGTCGAGGCCATATTCCGGGGTGTACGCCTTGTTGAGGAGCATCACCCCTCCCATGGCGAGAATGATCGCCAGAAGCAGCAGGAGCATGCGCCCCGGTTTGCTCTGGCCGCTGGTCGGTCGGGCCACTGGTCGACTTTCGGTTATAGGGGATTGGTGGTGAACCTACTCACAGTTTCTTGCTCGCCGAGTCGCGCTCTTCACTCTGCTGCTCGGCGGTCTCCGCGACGTCGTGGTCGGCGGGCTTGACATCCTCCTCCGCATCGTCGACGGGAACCAGGACGCGGCCGATCGCCGCCTTCACCCAGCGGGTCTCCACACCGGGGGCGATCTCCAGGATCACGTCGTCGGCGTCGATGGCCACCACGGTCCCGAAAAGACCCGTCGTGGTCATGACACCGGTGCCCGGCGCGAGGCTGTTCTGCATCTTGACCTGCTCCTGCTGCCGCTTACGCTGCGGCCGGATCAGCAGGAAGTAGAAAACCACGACCATGAGAGCGATCATGATCAGACTTGAATAGTTGCCGCCCACAGGGCCGCTCCCTCTCTTGAGAATGACCGGCGTGAAACCGGACGTCATATACGACCATGCCGCTCAGCACGTCAGCCTACACAGCCAGCCAAGGCTCGGAGTTTAGGCGAGTTGTTAGAAGCACGGCAACGAAGTCACGATTCGGCACGCAGGGAAGTTCCCATTTCGATACAGTTGTCATCTATCTGTGATCAACCTTGTACGTCTCCCCTACCGATGCACAACGCTAGATTTGCTCGGCATCATCCCCAAGATCGATGAGAAGCGAGGCGCCGAAGGCGTCCGGCGGGGGCACCAGCCCCAGATGGGTCCAGGCCGCGGCGGTCGCGACCCGGCCACGGGGGGTGCGGGCCAGCAGGCCCTGCCGCACCAGGAACGGCTCGGCGACCACCTCGACCGTCTCCGGCTCCTCCCCCACCGCGACCGCCAGCGTCGACAGCCCCACCGGGCCACCGCCGAACTTGCGCAGCAGCGCTTCGAGCACCGCCCGGTCGAGCCTGTCGAGCCCCTCGGCGTCGACCTCGTAGAGGTTGAGCGCGGCGGAGGCGACGTCCCTGGTGATGACGCCTTCCGCGCGCACCTCGGCGAAGTCGCGGACCCTGCGCAGCAGGCGGTTGGCGATACGGGGCGTGCCCCGCGAGCGGCCGGCGATCTCGGTGGCGGCGTCGTCCGGCAGCGCCACGCCCAGCAGGCGCGAGGAGCGGTGCAGCACCTCCTCCAGCTCGGCGACCCCGTAGAAGTCCATGTGCGCGACGAAGCCGAAGCGGTCACGCAGCGGCGCGGGGAGCATGCCGGCCCTGGTGGTGGCCCCGACCAGGGTGAACGGGGCGATCTCCAGCGGGATCGCGGTCGCCCCCGGCCCCTTGCCCACCACGATGTCGACGCGGAAGTCCTCCATCGCCAGGTAGAGCATCTCCTCGGCGGGCCTGGCCATGCGGTGGATCTCGTCGATGAACAGGACCTCGCCCTCCGAGAGGGTCGACAGGATCGCCGCGAGGTCACCGGCCCGCTCGAGCGCGGGCCCCGAGGTGATCCGGAGCGGCACGGAGAGCTCGGTCGCAATGATCATGGAGAGGGTCGTCTTGCCCAGCCCGGGACCGCCGCTCATCAGCACGTGGTCCGGCGGCCGGTTGCGCCGCAGCGCGCTCTGCAGCACCAGGGACAACTGCTCGCGCACCCGTGCCTGGCCGATGAACTCATCGAGCCGCTTGGGCCGCAGCGCCGCCTCGATGTTCCTCTCGTCGCCCTCGGCGTCCGGCGACACCAGATCCCGTTCGAAACTCACGCCGTCCCACCTCCGCTCACCGTACGGCGGAGGCGCCCGCGCTCCGGCCGCCGCCCCTTCGCCGCCGAGCCTCTCATCGCATGCTCAGCGCGCTGAGTGCCGCCTTGAGCAGCGCCGCCACCTGCGGGGTGCGGCCCTCGGCCAGTTCGGCCTCGGCCCGGGGCTCGACGGCGGCGACCGCCTCGTCCGCGTCCCGCACCGAGTAACCCAGGCCGACCAGGCCGGAGTGGACCTGATCGCGCCAGACGGGCGCGGCGGCGCGGCCGTTGAGCGCGGCGTTGACCGCCTCCTCGGGCGTGCCGAGCTTGCCCTTGAGATCGACGATGATCCGCTGGGCGCCTTTCGGGCCCACCCCGGGGACCCTGGTCAGCGCCTTGACGTCGGCGGTGGCCACGGCCACCCTGAGCGCGTTGGGGGTGTGCACGGCCAGCATCGCCAGGGCGACCTTGGGGCCGACCCCGTTGGCCGTCTGCAGCATCTCGAAGATCCCGCGCTCGTCGTCGGTGGCGAAGCCGAACAGCGTCAGCGACTCCTCGCGGACCACTAGCGAGGTGGCCAGCCGGGCCTCCTCGCCTGTTCTGAGCGTCGCCAGCGTGCCCGGCGTGCAGTGCACGAGCACTCCCACCCCGCCCACCTCGACGACCGCCCCGTCGGGGACGATCACGGTCACCTGTCCTCGCACCGAGGCGATCACTTCGTGGTTCCTCTCGGGTATCCGGCCCTGCCCCGGCCGCGGAAGTAGGCCGCGGCGGTCGTGCCGGGGCCGCTCGCGGCCTTCGCCGCGGCCTCGGCCAGCCTGCTCTGGGCTCCACCCCGCCACACGTGGCAGATCGCGAGGGCGAGCGCGTCGGCGGCGTCGGCGGGCTTGGGCATGGCGTCCAGCCGCAGCAGCCGGGTCACCATCGTGCCGACCTGCTGCTTGTCGGCCGTGCCGCTGCCGGTGATCGCCGCCTTGACCTCGGACGGCGTGTGCAGGGCGACCGGCAGCCCCCTGCGGGAGGCGCACAGGATCGCCACGGCGGAGGCCTGCGCGGTGCCCATCACCGTCCTGAGGTTGTGCTGGGCGAAGACCCGCTCCACGGCCACCGCGTCGGGTTCGAGCTCGTCGAGCCACTGCTCTATGCCGGCCTCGATCGCCACCAGCCGGGCGCCGATCTCGTCGTCGGCGGGGGTGCGGACCACCCCTACCTTGACCAGGCTCAGTGGCGCGCCCGGTCTCCCCTCGACGGCGCCGAGCCCGCATCGGGTAAGCCCGGGATCGACCCCCATGACCCGCAGTTCGGGCAATCGCACCGGCACGCCTCCGCTCACCGAACACCTGTTCGGTGCCAGACTCTACCGCCTGGGAGCACGTCGCGCACGGCCCTCGCGGGGCCCGCGGGAAGTGTCAGCGGCGGTCGAGCGCGTGGTGCGCGGTGGAGGCGGTCACCGCCCGGAGTTCCGCGACGGGAACGCCGAGCGCGAGATCACGCGTCGAGCTTCTCCATGACCTCGTCGGAGACGTCGAAGTTGGCCCAGACGTTCTGCACGTCGTCACTGTCCTCAAGGGCGTCGATCAGCCTGAAGACCTTGCGGGCGCCGTCCTCGTCGAGCGGGACGTTCATCGTCGGCATGAAGCTGGACTCGGCCGAGTCGTAGTCGATCCCGGCCTCCTGCAGTGCCTTGCGGACCGGCACGAGGTCGGTGGCCTCGGAGACGACCTCGAACTGGTCGCCCAGGTCGTTGACCTCCTCGGCACCCGCGTCGAGGACCGCGGTCAGCACGTCGTCCTCACCCAGCTCGCCCTTGGGGACGAGCACGACGCCCTTGCGGTTGAACATGTAGGACACCGAACCCGGGTCGGCCAGCGAACCGCCGTTGCGGGTCAGCGCGACACGGACCTCGGAGGCCGCCCGGTTGCGGTTGTCGGTGAGGCACTCGATCAGCACCGCGACGCCGCCGGGGGCGTAGCCCTCGTACATGATGGTCTGCCAGTCGGCGCCGCCGGCCTCCAGGCCGCCACCGCGCTTGCGGGCGCGCTCGATGTTGTCGATCGGAACCGAGCTCTTGCGCGCCTTGGTGATGGCGTCGTACAGCGTCGGGTTGCCGTCCGGATCGGGGCCGCCCGTCCGTGCCGCCACCTCGATGTTCTTGATGAGCTTGGCGAACAGCTTGCCGCGCTTGGAGTCAAGCGCCGCCTTCTTGTGCTTCGTCGTCGCCCATTTGGAGTGGCCGGACATCCCCTAGAGCTCCCTCACCATCTCAGCGAAATATGAATGCACACCAACATCCCCGGTAATCTCCGGGTGGAAGGATGTGGCGAGCAGCGGTCCTTGACGGACCGCGACGATCCTATCTCCAGGTTCGGCCAACGCCAGCACTTCGACCCCCGAACCCACGGATTCCACCCAGGGGGCGCGAATGAAGACCGCCCGCATGGCACCGCGGCCGGCGAAGTCGATGTCGGCCTCGAAGGAGTCGACCTGGCGGCCGAAGGCGTTGCGCCGGACGACCATGTCGATGCCGCCGATCGTCTGCTGGCCCTCGATGCCGCCCTCGATCCGGTCCGCCAGCATGATCATGCCGGCGCAGGAGCCGTAGGCGGGCATACCCGCCTTGATCCGCATCCGGAGCGGTTCGAGCAGTTCAAAGGTCTCGGCGAGCTTCCACATCGTGGTGGACTCGCCGCCCGGGATGACGAGGCCGTCGACCGCCTCCAGCTCGTGGGGGCGCCGTACCGCGACCGCTCTGGCGCCCACGGCCTCCAGCGCGCGCACGTGCTCACGCACGTCGCCTTGGAGCGCGAACACGCCGATCGTGGGGACGATGGTCACCAATGGTCCTTCCCCTGGAAATGAAACAGCCTTTTTAGGGTAGGGCCACCCCCCAGATCACCCCAAACTGGTTCATAACCAGCCTTGGGCCTTCCTGTCCGGCCCTTCTACCGCCAGAGAGGCGGCCTCCGTCAAGGAGGCCGCCTCTCCGCCGGTTTCCCTGGGTTCCGCTACCAGCCGCGCTCGGCCAGCCGGTGCGGGGCCGGGATGTCGTCGACGTTGATGCCGACCATGGCCTCGCCCAGGCCACGGGAGACCTTCGCGATGACGTCGGGGTCGTCGTGGAAGGTGGTGGCCTTGACGATCGCGGCGGCGCGCTCGGCGGGGTTGCCGGACTTGAAGATGCCCGAGCCGACGAACACGCCCTCGGCGCCGAGCTGCATCATCATCGCGGCGTCGGCCGGGGTGGCGATACCACCGGCGGTGAACAGCACGACCGGCAGCTTGCCGGTCTTGGCGACCTCGGCCACCAGCTCGTACGGCGCCTGGAGCTCCTTGGCCGCGACATAGAGCTCGTCGGCGGGCAACGAGGTCAGGCGCTTGATCTCGCCCCTGATCTTGCGCATGTGGGTGGTGGCGTTGGAGACGTCGCCGGTGCCCGCCTCGCCCTTGGAGCGGATCATCGCCGCGCCCTCGGTGATGCGGCGCAGCGCCTCGCCCAGGTTGGTCGCGCCACAGACGAAGGGCACCGTGAACTGCCACTTGTCGATGTGGTTGGCGTAGTCGGCCGGGGTGAGCACCTCGGACTCGTCGATGTAGTCGACACCGAGCGACTGGAGCACCCGGGCCTCGACGAAGTGGCCGATGCGCGCCTTGGCCATGACCGGGATCGAGACGGCGGCGATGATGCCGTCGATCATGTCGGGGTCGCTCATCCTGGAGACGCCGCCCTGGGCGCGGATGTCGGCGGGTACCCGTTCGAGGGCCATGACGGCCACGGCACCGGCGTCCTCGGCGATCTTGGCCTGCTCGGCGTTGACGACGTCCATGATGACGCCGCCCTTGAGCATCTCTGCCATCCCGCGCTTGACCCGGGCGGTTCCGGTGACGGTGGTATCGCTGACTTCGGGCGTGCTGCTGGACACGGTCTCTACCTCACGACGGCTGCGGATCACGGGCCGCCCGCGCCGGACGGCCACTACGCTTCCATCGTAGGCGCTGGGCAGGATGCCCCCTACACGCCGTCTTGTCGTTCTTAGCTGATCTTCTTGAACATCATGTAGCACTCGCGCGTCAGGGAATGACGGGTTTGGCGGAGGCCAGCGCGATCCAGACCTGACCGGGAGCGAAGTTCATCGGCTCACCCGCCTCCGTGGTGAAGACGGTGCCGTCCTTCTCCGTCTCCCGTGACCAGCGGGCCTTAAACGCCTGCCCGTCGCGGAGCACGATCGCCCTGCCCTTGCCCGTGCTGTGCACCAGCGGCGTGTAGCTCTGGTTCTTGTCGTGAAACTCCGAGCGCTCCGTCTTGGTGTACTGCACGACGATCGTGGGCGCGCCGAGCTGACCGCCCTCGGCCGCCATGTCCTTCTTGCCGTCCTGCCAGATCAGCCACTTGCCCGCCGCCTGCGACCAGACGAAGGTGAAACGGGCCGCCGGGTACTTCACGCTGTACGCCTTCCGCGGCACGCCGCCCTCGGGGGCGTCGCCGAAGGTGAGCCCGATGTCCTTGGCCCTGCTCGCCTTGGGCGCCTCGGTCAGCAGCTGCCTGGTGTTGGCGAACAGGTTGTAGGGGGCGAAGCGTCCTTCCTGCCGGAAGTAGGCGCCCGGCGCCCGGCTGTCGGAGACGTCGAACAGCGACGCCTCGGCGATGAGGGGGAGCATCTTGGTCTGCGCGCCCGAGTAGGCGAAGGCGGGCCTGCCGAACTGCGGGACGATGTGCAGGTCGGAGATACGGGCGCTGCGAACCGGGCCGATCTTGGCCGGGATCTTGGAGGAGAAGATCGCCATCAGCCGGGTCAGGCCCGCCTCGACCTGCTCGACGTAGACGATGTCCGCGCTTTTGAGGCCGAGCTGCGGTTTGCCCGCCGAGGTGTTCTCGATCTTCGCCGCGAGCACCGGCCTGCGGGCCGCGCCCGGCAGTCCGGTGAAGGGGTGCGTCGGCTCGGGCGTGGGGGTCGGAGCCGCACTCGGCTCACCCGCCACCGGATTGCCCGCCGGCGCGGGCTTGTCGGAGGAACAGGCCGCGACCGGCGCGAGAGCCGCGACTCCCGCCAGCGTGACGGCGATCATCCGAGAAACCCGCACGATTCATCTCCTCAAGTCAGCCACTCAGCCACAAACCGCCAAGAGCCTACCGGTGTCCGACTTGTCAGTTACTCCAGTTTGTGTGCGGCTTATTCGGCGGCCAGCGCCTTCGGCGGCGCATCGTCGATCTCGAAGAAGCCCGGATACTCGGTATGCCCGGCCAGCCGCAGCGTGCGGGCCAGCCAGCGGCGTTGCGCCGCGCGGGTCACGCCCACCGCGTTGTTGTAGAACCGGCGGGAGTAGAGGACCTTGGCCACCGCGGCCCCCAGTTCCTCCAGCAGCTCGGAACCCGCCGCGGTGTCGGCCAGCCGGTCGCGGAAGCGCTCCTGGTCGACGACGGCTCGCAGGGCGCGCGACAGGTCGCTCTCGGCGTGCTCACGCTCCTCGGGGCCCGCCGTACGGGCCTCGTGGGCGGCCGCGGCCAGCACCAGGCTCGTCGCCGGGTCCAGCAGCCGGGAGGCGGCCAGCTCCAGGCTGACGGCGGTCCGCCGCACCAGGGCGGCGTCCAGGGACTCGCGGGCCAGCTCCAGCCGGATGTGCAGCCGGTCGAGCCGGCCCGCCCGCCAGGAGATGTAGACGGCGCAGAGCACCACGACGGCGCCCACCACCAGGATCAGCGTGGTCGTCACGGCGTGTCGTTCCCCTCGGCCCAGTCCCTGCCCGCCACCGTGCCCTCGTCACTCCCCGCGCTCTCGGCGTCCTCCTCGACCCTGGCCGAGCTCGCCACCGTCTCGTAGACCCGCAGGACGTCACGGGCGACCGTCGACCAGTCGTACTTCCGCACGGCGGCGCGGGCCTCCTGCGACAGCCTGGCCCGGCGCGCCGGGTCGTCGAGCAGCTCGGCGGCCCGGCGGGCGAGCGACTCGGCGTTGCCCGTCTCGAACAGCGCTCCCGCCTGGCCGTCGTCGAGCACCTTGCGGAAGGCCGGGATGTCGCTCGCCAGGATCGCCGCGCCGGCCGACATCGCCTCGGTCAGCACGATGCCGAAGCTCTCGCCCCCCAGGTTGGGCGCGCAGAAGACGTCGACCGTGTGGTAGGCGCGCACCTTGTCCTCCTCGCTGACCATGCCGAGCAGGCCGATCCGGTCGTGGAGGGCGGCCGGGACGCGCTCCAGCACCTCGGCGGCGTCGCCCGGCCCGGCCAGGAGCAGTCGCAGCGCCGGGCGCTCGGCGGCCAGCAGGACGAACGCCTCCAGCAGCACCGGCAGGCCCTTGCGCGGCTCGTCCATCCTGCCGAGAAAGCCGATCACCTCGCCCTGGTCCCAGCCGGGCAGCGGCTCGCCCTCGGCGTAGCGGTCGACCGTCACCCCGTTGGGAATGAGCACGGCGTCGCCGCCCATGAACTCGACCAGGGTCTTCCTGGCCGCGTCGGACACGGCGATCCGGCCGGTGATCTTCTCCAGCGCGCTCATCAGCACCGAGGCCGTGACCGAGAGGGACCGGGAGTTACCGTACGAGGCGTGGAAGGTGGCCACGATCGGCCCCCTGGCCACCCAGCAGGCGAGCAGTCCCAGCGAGGGGATGGCCGGTTCGTGCACGTGCAGCACGTCGAAGGCGCCCTCGCGCACCCAGCGGCGCACCCGGTTCGCCGACAGGAACCCGAACGACAGCCTGGCCACCGACCCGTTGAAGGGCACCGGAACCGCGCGGCCCGCCGAGGTCACGTACGGGGGCAGCGGGGCGTTGTCCGCGGCGGGGGCGATCACCGAGACGTGGTGGCCCTCCTCGGTGAGCGCCTCCGTGAGATCGCGGATGTGCACCTGGACTCCGCCCGGCACGTCCCACGTGTAGGGGCAGACGATGCCGATCCTCATCCCCTGGACTCCAGGTCCTCGAGCCAGAGGCGCTGGAGCATGTGCCAGTCCTCGGGGTGCTCGGCGATGCCCTTCTCGAAGACGCCCGCGAGGCTCTGCATGACGACGGCCACCTTCTCCTTCCTGGTGCCCTCGGCCGGGATCGCGATCTCCTCGTGGAACTGCAGGCCCCAGCCGGTCCCCCTGAAGTAGGGGATCGCCGGGATGAGGGCGGCCCCGGTGTGCACGGCCAGCAGGCCGGGACCGGCGGGCATCCGGGTGGACGAGCCGAAGAACTGCACCTCGACACCGTTCGCGGTCAGGTCCCGCTCGGCGGGCAGGGCGACCGGGAGCCCGGCGCGCAGGCGCTGCGCCAGGGTGCCGAAGGTGTGGCCGTCACCACCGGTGAGCGGCAGCACCTCCATGCCCAGTCCCTCGCGGAAGGCGGTGTAGCGATGGAACAGCGACTCGGGTTTGAGCCGCTCGGCGACCGTGGTGAAGGGATGTCCCGTCCCGGCGAACCAGGCGCCCGCCTGGTCCCAGTTGCCCATGTGCGGCAGGGCGAGGACCACGCCGCGCCCCGCGGCGAGGTTCTCGTAGACGGGCTCCACCCCGGTCACGTGCATCCGGGAGACGAGTTCGGCGACGGAGATCGAAGGCAGCCGGAAGACCTCGTGGAAGTAGCGGAAGTAGGAGCGCATGCCGTCGCGGCTGAGCTCCCGGATCGCCGGGTCGCCCGGCGAGGTGCCCTTGACCCTGGCGAGGTTGGCCTCCAGCCTGAGCACCGACTTTCCCCTGCGCTTCCACAGCCGGTCGGCGGCGGCGCGGAAGGCCCAGGCGGTGAGCCGCTCGGGCAGGCGGGGCACGACCGTCCATCCGGCACCGAACGCGGCCGCGACGAGACGGTCCTGGGGGGAGGGCTTGTCTGTCATCGATTTTCCGATTTCCGATCAGCGGAGGGGCCTGGGCGGGGTGGGGACGGCCTGCCGGCGCACGTGCAGCAGGCGCTGGCCGACCGTGACCGCGCTGGCCGCGGCGAGCAGCCAGAGCCCCGCGGCCAGGATGTACGGCACGCCGAGGCCGCCGAGGCCGGCCGAGACCAGGCCCACCACCAGGCGCTCCGGCCGCTCGGCGAGCCCGACGTCGCACGTCATGCCCAGCGCCTCCGCCCTGGCCTTGACATAGGACACCACCGCTCCGGCGACGAGGCAGAACAGCGCGACCCCCGCCAGCGTCCGCTGATCGCTCACGATGAACCAGAACACCAGCCCGGAGAAGATTCCCGCGTCGCCGACCCTGTCGAGCGTGGAGTCGAGGAAGGCGCCCCAGGTGCTTCCCGCGCCCGTCATCCTGGCCATGACCCCGTCGAGGAGGTCGGCCAGCACGAAGAAGGTGATCACCATCGTGCCCACGAACAGCTGACCCCGGGGGTAGAAGAACAGCGCGGCGGCGACGGTGCCGAGCGTGCCCACGGCGGTGATCACGTTGGGACTGATCCCGCGGCGGGTGAGTGCCCTGCCCAGCGGGGTCAAGACTCGGGTGACGGCGGGGCGCAGAAGTTTCAGCATCGCGCTCCGATCGTAGGCCACCCGGCCTGCGAGCGCGCATCGGCGGGCCGTGTGGCAGGGCGTTGCCGATACGGCGAGAGCTCTCCGGAGGAGGCTCGGACACTTAGCGATCAGACTTCCCTCTCGCAAGAGGATCACCCCACCCCTCTTGTGATATTCGCCACATGGGTATTTGGTGAACACACCGCGTCCATGCGGTGTACGGACGCGGCAGCGGATCCCGGGGGTGTGGCCCCACCAAGGCCGCGCCCCTTCGGCAACGACGCGGGAGGCGATGTGGCGGAGAGAGCGACCGGCGGAACAGCGGGAGCCGCGGGGAGGGCACCCACGGTCGATCAGCCGGACAAGATAAGAAACGTCGTGCTGGTCGGCCATTCCGGTGCAGGGAAGACAACGCTCGTGGAGGCGCTGCTGGCCGCGACCAGGACCATCCAGCGGCCCGGCCGGGTCGAGGACGGCACGACGGCCAGCGACTTCGACGAGGTCGAGGTGCGCCAGCAGCGCTCGGTGAACCTCACCGTGGCCCCCGTGATCCACAACGACATCAAAATCAACCTGCTGGACACGCCCGGCTACGCCGACTTCGCCGGCGACCTGCGCGCCGGGTTGCGCGCGGCCGACGCGGCGCTGTTCGTCGTCTCGGCCGTCGAGGGCGTGGACGGCCTGACCAGGATGCTCTGGGAGGAGTGCGCGGCGGTCGGGATGCCCCGCGCGGTCGTGATCACCAAGATCGACCACCAGCGGGCGAACTTCGAGGACGTCCTCGCCGCCTGCCAGGACGCCTTCGGCGACGGCGTCTCGCCGCTGTACCTGCCGGTGGTGACCAACGGCAGGGTGAACGGCCTGATCGGGCTGCTGAGCCAGAAGTTCTACAACTACGCGACCGGCACCAGGACGGAGAACTCCCCAGGCCCGGCCTACGCCGACCAGATCGAGATCTACCGGAGCACCCTGATCGAGGGCGTCATCCAGGAGAGCGAGGACGAGTCCCTGATGGACCGTTACCTCTCCGGCGAGGAGATCGACACCAAGGCCCTCATCGGGGACCTGGAGAAGGCCGTCGCGCGCGGCGGCTTCTACCCGGTGCTGGCCGCAGGGACCGGCGTGGGCGCGCTGGAGGTCCTGGAGCTCATCACCCAGGGCTTCCCCTCGCCACCCGAGCACCCGATGCCGGAGATCACCTCGATCGACGGCCGGCCCGTCGCCGGCATCACCTGTGACCCCGACGGGCCCCTGGTCGCGGAGATCGTCAAGACGACCAGCGACCCGTACGTGGGCCGGATCAGCCTGGTGCGGGTCTTCTCCGGCACACTGCGCCCCGACATGACGGTGCACGTCTCGGGGCACGGCCTGGCCGACCGCGGGCACGAGGACCACGATGTGGACGAGCGCATCGGGGCACTCTCCTCGCCGCTGGGCAAGCTCCAGCGGACGACCGCCAAGTGCGTGGCCGGGGACATCGCGGCGGTGGCCAAACTGTCGCGCGCGGAGACCGGCGACACCCTGTCGGACCGGGAGAACCCGCTGGTGATGAAGGCCTGGACGATGCCGGAGCCGCTGCTGCCGGTGGCGATCCAGCCCAGGTCCAAGGCGGATGACGACAAGCTGAGCCAGGCGTTGCAGCGGCTGGTCGCAGAGGACCCGACACTCCGGCTGGAGAACAACCCCGAGACCCGCCAGCTCGTGCTGTGGTGCATGGGCGAGGCCCACACCGACGTGCTGCTGGAGCGGCTGAGCAGGCGGCACGGCGTGGAGGTGGAGAAGATCGAGCTGCGGGTGCCGCTCAGGGAGACCTTCGGCGGCCGCTGCCAGGCCCTGGGCCGCAACGTCAAGCAGACCGGCGGCCACGGCCAGTTCGCCGTCTGCCACCTGGAGGTCGAGCCCCTGCCGTCCGGTGGCGGCTTCGAGTTCGTGGACAAGATCGTCGGCGGTGTGGTGCCGCGCCAGTTCATCCCCTCGGTGGAGAAGGGGGTACGCACCCAGATGCAGCGCGGGGTCCTCGCCGGCTACCCCATGGTGGACGTGCGGGTGACGCTGTACGACGGCAAGGCCCACTCGGTCGACTCCTCCGACATGGCCTTCCAGATCGCCGGGGCGCTCGCGCTGAAGGAGGCCGCGACCAAGGTGCCCACGCTGCTGCTCGAACCTGTCGACGAGGTGTCCGTGCTGGTCTCCGACGAGCACGTGGGCGCGGTGATGTCCGACCTGTCCTCGCGCAGGGGCCGCGTGCTCGGCACGGAGCCGGTGGGCGTGGGACGTACCCTGGTCAGGGCCGAGGTGCCCGAGCTGGAGATCACCCGGTACTCGATCGACCTGAGATCCATGTCACACGGCACGGGGACCTTCCAGCGGGACTTCCTGCGCTACGAGCCGCTTCCGTCACATCTGGTGGAGAAGGTCACCGGCTGACCGGGCGATGAGGCGTGTGCCCGGCGGCACGTCGCCACCAGGTGGACACACCCCATCGGACACACGCCTCCCAGCACACACTCACGTAACAAAGTAATCACGAAACGATTTCTTTTTTTCGGTCAGAGCACACCGGTCCAGGTGTCAGACTTGGGAACCATGCGAAACGGACGCCCTCTTCTGGCCGCTGCCGCCCTCGCCGTTCTGACCACGGGTGCCGCGTACACCTTCGGCCCCGACACCGCGCCGGCCCGGCCCAAGGGCACCAAGAGCACGGTGGTCTCGGCCGAAACGGCGGGCGCGACGACCTCCGCCTCGGCGCAGTGCCCGGTGGACGCGAGATACCCCAAGCGGCAGCTGCGCGGAGTGTGGATCGCCACGGTCAAGAACATCGACTGGCCCTCGCGGACCGGCCTGTCCGCCGCCCGGCAGCAGGCGGAGTACGTCAGGATTCTCGACGACGCGGTCAAGCGGCGGTTCAACGCGGTGTTCGTCCAGGTCCGTCCGGCCTCCGACGCGCTGTACAGGTCGAACCTGGAGCCGTGGTCGCAGTATCTGACCGGCACCGCGGGCAAGGACCCCGGCTGGGACCCGCTGCCCTTCCTCGTCGCCGAGGCCCATCGGCGCGGCCTGGAGTTCCACGCGTGGTTCAACCCCTACCGCGCCTCCGCCGACGGCGACCTGTCCAGGCTGCCCGCGAACCACCCTGCCCGGGTCCACCCCGGCTGGATCGTCAGGCACGGCGGCCAGGCCTACTACAACCCCGGCCTGCCCGAGGTCCGCGACCATGTCACCAAGGTCGTCAAGGATGTGGTGACCCGCTACGACGTCGACGGGGTCCACTTCGACGACTACTTCTACCCCTACCCGTCGGGGAACGCGAGGTTCGCCGACGACGCCGCCTTCGCCAGGTACGGCAAGGACGCCAAGCTCGCCGACTGGCGCCGCGCCAACGTCAACAAGCTGATCGCGCAGGTCGACAAGGCGGTGCACGAGGTCAGGGGCAGTGTGAAGTTCGGCGTCAGCCCGTTCGGGATCTGGCGCAACAAGTCCGAGGACCCCACCGGCTCGGCCACCGGCGGCATGTCGGCGTACGACTCCATCTACGCCGACGCCCGCCACTGGATCCGCAAGGGCACCGTCGACTACGTCATCCCGCAGCTCTACTGGCCGCGCGGCTTCAAGGCCGCCGACTACGACGTGCTGATGCCCTGGTGGGCGAACGAGGTCAAGGGCACCGACGTGCACCTCTACATCGGCCAGGCCCTGTACCGGGTCGGCGCCACCGACACCCCCGCCTGGACCAGGCCCGGCGAGCTGCCCTCCCACCTCACCCAGAACCGCAGGCACAAGCAGGTCACCGGCGACGTCTACTTCAGCGCCAAGCAGCTGTCCACCGATCCCCTGGGCGTGCTGGACCGCGTCGTCAAGAGCCACTACTCGCGCCCGGCGCTGCTGCCGCTGATCAAGGACCTCGGCGGGCAGGCCCCGGCCAAGCCCTCGGACCTGCGGCTCCAGGGCACCTCGCTCAGCTGGAAGAGCTCCCCGGAGGCCCGCTCGTACGCGGTCTACCGGATCGCCTCCGGCAAGCCGGGCGAGTGCGCCACCGCCGACGCCCGCAACCTGGTCGCGGTCGTGCCCGCGGTGGACGGCGACCGTCAGAGCCTCACCACGACGCGCGGCGGCACCTACCTGGTCACCGCCCTGGACCGCCTGCAGAACGAGAGCGACCCCACCGGGACCTGACCCCCCGGACCTGCCCGCGCCCGCTCGGACACGCGTCCGTGCGGGCGCGGGCGTGTCCGGGGGACGGGCGAGGCGAGGCGGTGAGCGCCCGCGACCTGCCTCCGGATTCGCTGGACCCGTGACACGATCTTCCCTTACGGTGCGAGCACCTGGCAGAAGCTAAAGGGGAGGTCGTCGGTGAAGCGGACGCTTTTCGCGTTTGCGCTGGTCCTGGGCTTGCTGTGGCCGGGTGTCGCGCAGTCCGCCGCGCGGGTGGACGGGCGGGTGGTACTGATCGGCGTTCCTGGCCTGCAGTGGAGCGACCTCAGCCCCGGCGGCACCCCGAATCTGTGGCGGCTGGCCACCCAGAGCGCGATCGGCTCGCTGTCGGTCCGCGCGGTGGGCCGGGTGACCTGTCCCTATGACGGGTGGCTGACGATCTCGGCCGGGGTGAGGTCCGCGGTCGGCTACGGCTGCGGGCTCCCTCCGCTGCCCGAGTCCGGCGGAACGGGTGCCGTCATCCCCGGCTACGGATATCTGCGCGACGTCGCCGGCCAGCGCAACGCGGGCGCCCTCGGCGAGGCCGTGCACGCCGCCGGGGAGTGCACGCTGGCGATCGGCCCGGGGGCCGCGCTGGCACTGGCCGACAGGTCGGGCAGGGTCGACGTGTACGCTCCCTCCCCCGCGCAGATCCGCTCAGGCGTGCTCACCAGGTGCCGCGTGATCGCCGTCGACGTCGACGATCTGATCAGGCCCTACATCACCGACGGACGGCTGCCCAAGGTCGAGGAGCGGCTCACCCCGCAGCAGCGGGCGGCGGCGCTGCGCCTGGCCGACGCCAAGGCCGGGGCGGTGCTGAGCGTGCTGCCCAAGGATGCGCGCGTGCTGCTGGCGGGCCTGTCCGACCACGGCGTCGACCCGCACCTTCGGGTGGCCATGATGCGCGACGGAGACCCCTCCGGCCGATTCCTGGGAGCGGCCTCCACCCACCGCGACGACATCACGATCCTGCCGGACGTCACCGCGACGATGCTCTCCCTGGCCGGCGTCGAGGCACCGCCGGGCATCGTCGGGCTCCCCTGGCAGGCGAGCGAGAGGCGGACCGGCACCACCGAGGCCGCGCGGGCCGACCTGGAGAAGGCCGACGTCGCCGGGCAGACGATCAGGAGCGTGGGCGGCGTCTTCTTCACCTCGGTCGCCGTGCTGCAGGTCGCCTTCTACCTGACCGCGTTCCTGCTGCTGCGCCGCAGGCGCGGGCTGAGGCGCGTGCGCGTGGCCTCGGTGGCACTGGCCTCGGTGCCCGCCTCGACGTACCTGGTGAACCTCACCCCCTGGCAGGACGTGCGGACGCCGCTGCTCGCGCTGGTCGGCGGGATCGCCGGATGCGCGCTGCTGCTGGCCGCGGTGGCGCTGGCGGGGCCGTGGCGGCGCGCACCGCTCGGACCGCTGGCGGTGGTGGCCGGGGTGACCGCGGCGGTACTCGCGGGCGACCTGCTGACCGGCACGACCCTGCAGCTCAACAGCGTGATGGGCTACAGCGCCGTGGTCGGGGCCCGCTACTACGGCCTGGGCAACATCCCGTTCGCGCTCTTCGCCACCTCGGTGCTGTTGCTGGCCGCCACGATCGCACACCGGCTGACCCGCGGAGGCCACACGGGTGCGGCGGTCACCGCCGTGGCGGTGCTGGGCGGCTTCGCGATGATCCTGGGCGGCTGGCCGGGTGTGGGCAGCGACTTCGGCGGCGTGATCGCGTTCGTACCGGGGATCGCGGTGACCGCGCTGCTGATCGCGGGCAGGCGGGTCTCGATCGTCAAGCTGGGCGCGTTCTGCGTGGCGGGCGGCGTCACCGTGATGGGCATCGCCTACCTCGACTACCTGCGCCCGCCGGCTTTCCAGACGCACCTGGGGCGCTTCGTCGGCCAGGTGTTCACCGGTGAGGCCGTCGAGGTGATCGGCCGCAAGCTCGGCGCGATGCTGGGCACGCTGCTCAGCCCCAACCTGATGCCGGTCGTGATCGCCGCGACGGCGTTCCTCGTCTACGCGCTGCTACGGCCGGAGCAGGCGACCGCGGGGGTGCTGCCCGCCGCGTTCGCGCACTCCCCCGCGCTGCGGGCCGGGTTGATCGGCACCCTGGTCAGCGGGGTGGTCGGCATGCTCGTCAACGACTCGGGCGCCGCGGTGCTCTCCATGGCACTGGCGCTCGCCGTGCCGCTGACACTGTCGGTGGGCATCAGGACCTTGGGCGGAGCCCCGCGCTACGACGACGCGGGCCAGGAGCCGGCGAGCAGTTCCCTGGTGTCACGCAGCAGCTGAGGAAGCACCCTGGTCTGGCCGACGACGGGCATGAAGTTGGTGTCGCCGCCCCAGCGGGGCACCACGTGCTGGTGAAGGTGGGCGGCGATCCCGGCGCCCGCCACACCGCCCAGGTTCATGCCCACGTTGAAACCCTGCGCGCCGCTGGCCTTGCGCAGGGCGACCAGCGCCCGTTTGGTGAAGTCGGCGAGCTCGGTGGTCTCGGCCTCGTCCAGGTCCGCGTAGTCCGGCACGTGGCGGTAGGGGCAGACCATCAGATGGCCGGAGTTGTACGGGTAGAGGTTGAGCAGCGCGAAGACCGCGTCGCCTCGGGCGACGATCAGGCCGTCCTCGTCGCTCATGTGGGGGATCTCGCAGAACGGGCAGCCGTCCTCGGGGCCCGAACCCGTCGGTTTGCTGGCCCCCTTGATGTAGGCCATCCGGTGTGGAGTCCAGAGTCTCTGGAACGCGTCCGGTGTTCCCGCTCCGTACTGCGCCTCCGGCTCGTTGCTCATGGTCGCCAGCATATTGCCAAGCCGATTCCTTCGGTCTGGCGCCTCCCCCGCCGGGGCACCGGGACCGGCCGGGATTCGACGGGTGGACGGGATCTTGATCTATATCTCACCGTATTAACGGACGAATGCCGCAAATTTCCGGCAGAATCCCCCAGCAAGACCACCGACAGCCGAGGAGTAGCCATGACCGACGTCTCCGTCGAGGAGCCGACCGAGGAGACCGTGTCTCCCGCCGAGATCGGCGGCAGGCCCACCCGCCCGTTCTCCCTCAGCCTGTCCCTGTCCGCCGACACGGAGCCGCCGGCGTCCTCCACGGGCGAGCCCGTCCTGGCCGTGGTCGAGACGATCGTCCCGGCGCCGGACGAGGTGTCCCCCCTTTCCCCCGCCGGGACGGCGACCGTGTCTCCGCTCTCTCCGCCGGCTCCCCCGGCCCCGGTCACTCCGGTGTCCTCGGCCGTGGTGAAGGGCCGGATCAAGGTGGCGGACGAGGTGGTGGAGAAGGTCGCGGCCCTCGCCACCCTTGAGGTCACGGGCGTCGCCGAGCTGGGAGGCGACGCCGCCCACGCGGTGGAACCGGTGCGTGAGCGGGCCGGCGTCGGTGCCAGGCGCGGTCCCCGGGGCGTCAGCGCCCACGTGCAGGACCGCACGGCCGCGGTGGACGTGTCGATCGTGGCGGAGTACGGGCACGTGGTGATGGACGTGGCCAACGAGGTGAAGACCAACGTGGCCCGGACCGTCAGCCGGATGCTCGGCATGCGGGTCGTCGAGGTCAACGTCGACGTGGAGGACGTCCGCCTGCCGGGCGAGGTCCGGCCCGAGACACCCGCCGAACCCGCGAAGCGCGACTAGGGACGCCCAGGGGCGACATCCGGGGGCGTGGAGAAGCCCGGCCACGGCTTCCCCACGGGCCCCGCCAAAGGGACGGGTCCGGCCCCCGCGGGGAAGCCGGACCCGGAACGCCTCGGAGGAGGCTCAGACCTGGAGGCGGCGCTCGATCGCGTCGACGATCTCGGCGATCGCCTCGTCGACCGGGACCCCGTTCTTCTGCTCGCCGTTGCGGAAGCGGAAGGAGACGGCACCCGCTGCGATGTCGTCGTCGCCCGCCAGGAGCATGAAGGGCACCTTGGCCTTCTGCGCGTTGCGGATCTTCTTCTGCATCCGGTCGTCGGAGGCGTCGACCTCGATCCTGATGCCCCGCTCGCGAGCCTTCTTGGCGACGTCCTGAAGGTAGGACACGTGTGCCTCGGCGATCGGGATGCCGACCACCTGGACCGGCGCGAGCCAGGGGGGGAACGCGCCCGCGTAGTGCTCGACCAGGACGCCGAAGAAGCGCTCGATCGAGCCGAACAGCGCCCGGTGGATCTTGACGGGACGCTGGCGGGTGCCGTCGGCGGCCTGGTATTCGAGCTCGAAGAGCTCGGGCAGGTTGAAATCCAGCTGGATGGTCGACATCTGCCAGGTGCGGCCGATGGCGTCGCGGGCCTGGACGGAGATCTTCGGACCGTAGAAGGCGGCGCCGCCGGGGTCGAGGACGAGCTCCAGCTTCTCGGACTCGGCGACCTCGCGCAGCGTCTCGGTCGCCTCCTCCCACACCTCGTCGGGGCCGACGAACTTCTCCGGGTCCTTGGTCGACAGCTCCAGGTAGAAGTCGTCGAGCCCGTAGTCGCGGAGCAGGTCGAGCACGAAGCGGAGCAGCGACTTGAGCTCGTCGCGCATCTGCTCGTGGGTGCAGTAGATGTGCGCGTCGTCCTGCGTCATGCCGCGCACCCGGGTCAGGCCGTGGATGACGCCGGACTTCTCGTAGCGGTAGACCGTGCCGAACTCGAACAGCCGCAGCGGCAGCTCCCGGTAGGAACGCCCGCGGGACCTGAAGATCAGGTTGTGCATCGGGCAGTTCATCGGCTTGAGGTAGTACTCCGCCCCCTCCAGCTCCATGGCCGGGAACATCCCGTCCTTGTACCAGTCGAGGTGGCCGGAGATCTCGTAGAGCTTGCTCTTGGTGATGTGCGGGGTGTTGACGAAGGAGTAGCCCGCCTCCTCGTGCCGCTTGCGCGAGTAGTCCTCCATGACGCGGCGGATCACGCCGCCCTTGGGGTGGAAGACCGGCAGGCCGGAGCCCAGCTCGTCGGGGAAGGAGAACAGGTCGAGCTCGGCGCCCAGCTTGCGGTGATCCCGCTTCTCGGCCTCCTCCAGCAGGTGGAGGTACTCGTCCTGCTTCTCGCGCGACTCCCAGGCGGTGCCGTAGATCCGCTGGAGCTGCGGGTTCTTCTCGCTGCCCCGCCAGTAGGCGCCGCCGGCGCGCATCAGCTTGAACGCCGGGATGGACCGGGTGGTCGGCACATGAGGGCCGCGGCACAGGTCCTTCCAGCACAGCTCGCCGGTCTTGGGGTCGAGGTTGTCGTAGATGGTGAGCTCGGCACCGCCCACCTCGACGCTCTCCTCGTCGGCGGCCCCGCCCTTGAGACCGATCAGCTCCAGCTTGTACGGCTCGGCGGCGAGCTCCTCGGCCGCCTCGTCGTCGGAGACGGGCCTGCGGGAGAAGAGCTGACCCTGCTTGACGATCTCGCGCATGCGCTTCTCGATGCGCTTGAGGTCGTCGGGGGTGAAGGGGTTCTTGACGTCGAAGTCGTAGTAGAAACCGTTCTCGACCGGCGGGCCGATGCCCAGCCTGGCCTCGGGGAAGATCTCCTGAACGGCCTGGGCCATGACGTGCGCGGTGGAGTGGCGGACGATGGCGCGCCCGTCGGGGCTGGCCGCCTCGACCGGTTCGATCACGTCGCCCTCGGCCACCGGGGCCGCGAGGTCCTTCAGCTCGCCGCCCACCCGGGCGGCGACCACGGAGCGGCCGTCCGCCTCCAGCGCCTCCCCGTACGTCGTGCCCCCCGCCACCACACGCGCGGCTCCGGCGAGGGTGATACGAAGTTCTGGCACGGCCGACACGGTTGCTCCCTGGGAGACGTCGATGGATGGTCTGGAATCGATGCTACCGGTGTCGGCGACGCGTTTTCTCAGGCGTCGCGGCTCCGGCGGTAGCCCAGCGAGGTCAGCTCAGCCCGGGTCCCGCGAAAGACGTTGCGATCCAACGGCTTGTGCGAGTGCTGGTGAATGGTCCACCTCCGCCACGGGCTGGGCACCTGTGGCCGTCCCCGGGGCGCGTCGGGCGCGGCGATCCACAGCGGGTAGATCTCCAGCCCGGCACAGTTGCCGTTCTGCGCGAACGCCTGGAACGTGTAGACCACCGGCTTCACCCCGGCCAGCGCGATGACCGCCTGGCACCAGCTGCGGGCGAACCGCGCCACCCTGGCGGCGGGCAGGTGGTCGTTGGTCTCCAGGTCGAGGGCGAGCAGATCGCCCCTGCGCAGCCCCCCGGCCCGCTGCACGATCTTCAGGAAGTGCACCGCCTGCACCTCGGGGTCGCCCGCGGGGCGGGCGAAGTGGTAGGCGCCGCAGACGATCCAGCTCTCGCGCATGCCGTTCCAGTTGGTGCCGAACCACTTGTCGGTGAAGGTGCTCCCCTCGCTCGCCTTGGCGAAGGCGAAGGAGACCCCGCCCTTCGCCTGCGCGCCCCAGTTGACGGCGCCCTGCCAGTTCGACACGTCGATCCCCTGCAGCATGGCGGTCACGCTAACCGGTGGGCGCCGCGGGCACACGCCCGACGCTCCCTCGGCATACTGCCGTTGCGGCCGCTTTGGCTAGGCTTGGTCGGTGTGAACGCAGCAGCTCAGATCTCCGGCGCGTACGCGACCGGCATCGCGACCATAACTTCCGGCGGGACCGTGCTCGACACCTGGTTCCCGTCCCCGCAGCTGGGTGAGTCCTCCGCTCCGGGCACCAGGCGGCTGAGCGCGCAGGAGGCCGCCCAGGAGCTCGGCTCCGGGGTCGCCGCGCTGCTCGGCGTGGACGAGGACCGCGGCGTGGAGGTGGTCGCGGTGCGGACCCAGATCGCCAAGCTGTCGGAGGCCCCGGCCGACACCTACGACGTCTACCTGCGCCTGCACCTGCTGTCGGCACGCCTCGTCCAGCCGCACGGCCTGAATCTGGACGGGCTGTTCGGCCTGCTCGGTAACGTCGTGTGGACCAACCACGGCCCGTGCGCGGTGGAGGGCTTCGAGCAGGTGCGCCTGCGTCTGCGCGCCCGGGGCCAGGTGACCGTCTACGGCGTGGACAAGTTCCCGCGCATGGTCGACTATGTGGTCCCCAGCGGCGTCCGGATCGCCGAGGCCGACCGGGTCCGTCTCGGTGCGCACCTGGCGAGCGGCACGACCGTGATGCACGAGGGCTTCGTCAACTTCAACGCCGGGACGCTCGGCGGCTCCATGGTCGAGGGCCGTATCTCGGCGGGCGTCGTCGTGGGCGACGGCTCCGACGTCGGCGGCGGCGCCTCGATCATGGGCACCCTGTCCGGCGGCGGCAAGCAGGTCATCTCCATCGGGCAGCGCTGCCTGCTGGGCGCCAACAGCGGTATCGGCATCTCCCTCGGCGACGACTGCGTCGTGGAGGCGGGCCTCTACGTCACCGCCGGGACCAAGGTGACCCTGCCCGAGGGGCAGGTGGTCAAGGCGGCCGAGCTCTCCGGCGCCTCCGGCCTGCTGTTCCGCCGCAACTCCACCTCGGGGGCCGTCGAGGCGGTGCCCCGCCAGGGGACGGGCGTGGAGCTCAACAGCATCCTGCACGCCAACGACTGATCACCGGCACGCCGCGCTCGCGGAGGCGTGACGGAGACGTGACGGAGACGTGACGGAGGCCGTGGGGCCCGCGAGTGCTCGTCCCCGGGTCTCCCAGCTGGCAGGGTGGCCCCCACGGACCTCATCCCGACGCGGGCGCCTCCTGGACCGAGGTCCTGGCGCTGGAAGGATTCAGATGACCGGTCAGGAGATGGCGGGCGACGGGAGCGGCGCGACGGCGGCGGCCCGGTGGGTGACGGGGCTGTTCGCACCGCAGGTGCTGGTCATCGGGCTGCCCCCGGTCGTCGGGCTGATGGCCGACGGGTGGCGGGGCGGAGCATGGGGCCTGGTGGCCTCAGCCCTGTGCGGCGGCATTCCCGCCCTGGTGATCCTGGCCGGGGTCCGTTCCGGACGCCTGGACTCCCACCATCTGGTGGACCGGGCGAGCCGGACCAGGCCGCTGCTGGTGGCGGTCGCGGCGGTGGTCGTCGCGCTGGTGCTGCTGATCTTCCTCGGCGCGCCGCGTCTGCTGGTGGCCACGGTGACCGCGATGCTGGCCGCGCTCGCGGTGACGGTCCCGATCACTCTCAAGTGGAAGATCTCCTTCCACGCGGCCGTGTCCGCGGGCACCGTGGTGGTGCTGGCCCACGTGCTGCCCGCGGCGCCCACCCTCGTCGTGGGCGCACTGGTGGTGGCCACGGTGTGCTGGGCGCGGGTCCGGCTCACCCACCACACCCCCGCCCAGGTCGCCGCCGGGGCCGTGACCGGTGCCGGCACGGCCTGGGCGGCCCTGACCGCCTTCGGCGTCTGACCCGGGCGGGCGCGGGGGTCAGAGAAGGCTCTTGAGGAACTCCCTCGTCCGGGTGCCGGGAGAGTACTCGGCGGCGACGAAGTCGGTGACCCCGGCCTTGGCGAGCGCCTCGATCCGCGCCGCCACCTCGTCCTCGTCTCCGACGATCGCCACGTCGGCCGGGCCCTCGGCCCCCTCCCGATCCAGCATCGCCCGGTAGGACGGCAGCTGACCGTAGATCTCGAACTGCTCCGCGGCCAGCGCCCTGGCCGCCTCGGCGTCGTCGGTGACGCAGATGGGCAGCGCGCACACGATCCTCGGCTCGGGGCGCCCCGCGGCCCGCGCGGCCTCGGTGACGGCGGGCGCCACGTGCTCGGCCACGGTCCTGGGACCGGTCATCCACAGCACGGTGCCGTCGGCCATCTCCCCGGCCAGCCTGAGCATTCTGGGGGCCAGCGCGGCGATGAGCACGGGCATGTCCCTCGGTCCCGGCGTGCTCAGCCCGAGCTGTCCGGTGAGGGTCTCCCCCTGGAAGGACGCGTTCTCCCCGCGTACCAGCGGCATCAGGATCGACAGGTACTCGCGCATGTGCCGGGCGGGCCGCTCGAAGCCGATGCCGTACATGCTCTCGATCACCAGCTGGTGCGAGAGCCCGATGCCGAGCGTGAGCCGCCCGTCGAGGGCGGCGTTGACCGTGAGCGCCTGCTGGGCGAGGGCCGCCGGGTGGCGCGGGTAGGTCGGGACGACGGCGGTGCCGAGTTCGATCCCGGGCACCCGGTTCCCGGCCACGGCGAGCGCGGTCAGCGCGTCGAGGCCGAAGATGTGGGACATCCAGGCGGAGGAGAAGCCGTCGTCGGCCGCACGGGCGATGCGCTCCCGTAGCTTGCCGAGCACGTCCGGCTCTTTGGGTTCGTTGAGCAACAGTCCGAATCGCATCGCTACCGAACTCCGTTCTAGTGATTCCGTCCAGTCTAGATCGGCGGCGGCGCTCGCACACGGCCATCGGGCCGGAGGGGTCACGGGAGTTCGGTGAACCGCTCCACCTGCTCGATCTTGCCCGCGATGACGATCACGTCGCCGTAGCTCAGCACCGTCCCGGAGTCGGCGTAGGTGAACTCGTCGTACTGGCCCTTGACGCAGACCACCGTCACTCCGTACTTGCGCCGCAGGTTGGACTCGCCCAGGGGCACGCCGACGTACTCGCGGGGCGGCCGGGTCTTGACCACCGCGTAGTCGCCGTCCACCTCCATGTAGTCGAGCATCCGCCCGTTGAGCAGGTGGGCCAGCCGCTCCCCCATGTCGTGCTCGGGAAGGATCACGTGGTGGGCGCCGACCCGCTCCAGGATGCGGCCGTGATCGCGGCTGACCGCCTTGGCCCAGACGTCCTCGATCTCCAGCTCGACGAGCAGGGAGGTGGTGAGGATGCTGGACTCCAGGTCGGTGCCGATGGCGACCACCGCCCGGTAGAAGTCGGGCACCCCGATCTGCCGCAGCGCCTCGATGTCCGTGGAGTCGGCGACGACGACATGGGTGAGCTTCCCCGCCAGGCTCTGCACCACCTTGGGGCGGCTGTCGATGGCCAGCACCTCGGTCCCCCTCCGGAAGAGCTCGAGTGCGAGGGAGCCGCCGAAGCGGCCGAGCCCGACGACCACCACGGGGTCGTTCCTTCTGTCAGGCAACGATCGTCCTCTTTCGGGAGTCCGCAGCCGCGGGGGGCCGTCAACGCGAGGAGCCCGGAGGTGGACGACAGCCTCCAGGCCCCTACCTGCGTGTCACTGGGGTGCCAAGGCCCGGATTCCGCCCGATTCTACCTCAGGGGAAGGCCAGGAGGCCTTCCTCGCTTCCCGCCGGATCGGTACCGGAATCGGCGCCTGCGAGGGTGTCGAGGACCTGCCGGCCGTACTTGGCCAGCTTGTTCTCCCCGACCCCGCTCACCGTGCCCAGCTCGGCCAGGGACGAGGGGGACCTGGTCGCGATCTCACGCAGGGTCGCGTCATGGAAGATCACGTACGCGGGTACGCCCTGTTCCTTCGCGGTGGCTCCACGCCAGGCCCGCAGCAGCTCGAACACCGGCACCGCCTCCTCGGGCAGCTCGACGGGCTCGGCCCGGCGCGAGGAGGAGGTCTTCGCGGCCTTGGCGGGCCGGGCCGTCATCGTAGGCTCGCGCCGTAGCGGGACCTGGCGCCGGCGCCCCAGCACCTCCGCGCTCGCCTCGGTCAGCACCAGCGTGCCGTAGTCCCCCTCGACGGCCAGCAGCCCCTGCGCCAGCAGCTGGCGCACCACGCCACGCCACTCGGCCTCGCCCAGCTCCGTGCCGATGCCGAACACCGTCAGGCCGTCGTGGTCGTGCTGGATGACCTTGGCCGTCTTCCTCCCGAGCAGGATGTCGATGATCTGGCCCGCGCCGAACTTCTGACGGCGCTCGCGCATCAGCCGGAACACCGTCGACAGGACCTTCTGCGCGGCGACCGTGCCGTCCCAGGACTCGGGCGGCGACAGGCAGGTGTCGCAGTTGCCGCAGGCGGCGGCCTGCTGGCCGAAGTAGGCGAGCAGCAGCACGCGGCGGCACTCGACCGCCTCGCACAGGGCGAGCATGGCGTCCAGGTGGGTGGCCAGGCGGCGGCGGTGGGCGTCGTCACCCTCCGAGGTGTCGATCATCTTGCGCTGCTGCACGACGTCCTGGAGGCCGTAGGCGAGCCAGGCGGTGGAGGGCAGGCCGTCGCGCCCCGCCCTGCCGGTCTCCTGGTAGTAACCCTCGATGGACTTGGGCAGGTCGAGGTGGGCGACGAACCGCACGTCGGGCTTGTCGATGCCCATGCCGAACGCGATCGTGGCGACCATGACGAGGCCGTCCTCGCGCAGGAAGCGCGCCTGGTTGGCGGCGCGGGTGCGGGCGTCGAGGCCCGCGTGGTAGGGCAGCGCCTGGACACCGTTCTGCACCAGGAACTCGGCGATCTTCTCGACCGAGTTGCGCGACAGGCAGTAGACGATGCCCGCGTCCCCGGCGTGCTCGGCGCGGAGCAGTTCGAGCAGTTGCCGCTTCGGCTCGTTCTTGGGAGCGATGCGGTACTGGATGTTGGGCCGGTCGAAGCTCGCCACGAAATGGCGGGCCCGCTCCAGATCGAGCCTGGAGGCGATCTCGGCGTGGGTGGCCTTGGTGGCCGTGGCGGTCAGCGCGACGCGCGGCACGTCGGGCCAGCGCTCGTGCAGCGCGGACAGGGCGAGGTAGTCGGGCCGGAAGTCGTGTCCCCACTGGGCCACGCAGTGCGCCTCGTCGATGGCGAACAGCGAGATCGTCCCGCTGTCGAGCAGGCGCAGCGTCGCGTCGACCCGCAGCCGCTCCGGCGCCAGGTAGAGCAGGTCCAGCTCACCTGCGAGGAAGGCCGACTCGACCTGGCGACGCTCCTCGAACTCCTGGGTGGAGTTGAGGAACCCGGCCCGCACGCCGAGCGCCGTCAGAGCGTCGACCTGGTCCTGCATGAGCGCGATGAGCGGTGAGATCACCACCCCCGTGCCCTTCCGCACGAGCGCGGGGATCTGGTAACACAGCGACTTGCCGCCCCCCGTCGGCATGAGCACCAGGGCGTCGCCGCCGGCCACGACGTGGTCGATGATCTCCTGTTGGCCCTCCCGGAACGAGTCGTAGCCGAAGACGCGCTGCAGGACCCGCGACGCGTCGCTCACCTCGGGGTCGTTCTCGGGGAAAGGCATCGGGTCATTGTACGAGGCCCCCCCGACAGCCGGGGGTGAACCGGCCACAAGGACGGACGGCGCCGGTGCCGCCGTGGCACCGGCGCCGCCTTCCCGCCCCTGCTACGGGTTCACGGGTTGACGTTGATCGTGAAGGTCGACGTCGTGTTCCTGATGTTCTGGAAGTTGTCGCTCATCCGGAGGTTGTTGAACGTCGCCGAGCCGACCGCCGGTCCCTGACCGGGCTCGGGCATCTCGTTCGCCCAGATCGCCCAGCCGGACTTGGCGTCGAAGGCGTCGCCGCTCTTCTTGGCGCCGGTGATCGTGATGTTGGTGAGGATGGTGTCGGTGACCGGGTTCTCCGGCTGGCTGCCGTTGTACTTGGTCTGGAACATGATGCCGCCGTAGGTCGGGTCCACGATGTCCACGTCGCTGACGCGGATGCCCTGGAAGACCTTGGAGGCGGAGAAGAGCCAGATCGCCGGGAAGACCTGCCCGTTCCAGAAGTGGCCGCCGGCGCGGACGATCGAGATGTTCTCGAACCGGGTGGGCGGGCTGGCGCCGAAGCCGTTCATCGGGTAGCCGAAGTCCAGCGAGCTGATCGTGATGCCGGAGTAGACCAGCGTGTCGGCGATGTAGATGTTCCTGAAGACGTTGTCGTACCCGCCGTAGACCGCGACGCCGGCGGCCCGCCAGGTCAGGATGGAGGTCAGGTTCTCGTAGACGTTGCCCTTCATGTCGGCGCCGCCGGCGTCGATGGCCGAGAACAGCGCGAAGCTGTCGTCACCGGTGGCACGGGCCTCGTTGTTGCTGACGAGGTTGTCGGTGCTGCCGTTGGTCATGTTGATGCCGTCGGCGAACATGTTGCGGATGCGGGAGTTCTTGATCGTCACGCGGTCGGTGTTGGCACCCCAGTAGAGGCAGACCATGTGCTCGTTCCAGATGTTGTCGATCACCACGTCCGCGACGTTGGCGAAGTCGAACACCTTGCCCGGACCGTCGATGCGCGAGGTGTAGTTGCCGAAGTAGGCGAAGTTGGCGAAGGACGAGCCGTTCGCGGTTCCCTCGGCCCGGAACCCGATGTCGGTGTTGTCCTGGTTCGACGGCGCCCGGAACTGGGTGTACCAGGGGCCGGCGCCGACCACCTTGACCGCCTTGCCGTAGACCTGGAACTTGCTCGCCGTCTGGTAGGTGCCCGGCGGCAGGTAGACGCCGACGAGGGTGCCGGTGTTGTCCATCCGCACCTTGTCGAGCGCGTTCTGCACGTCCTGGTGGGTGAATCCGGCGGGAACCGTGTACCTGGCGGGGTCGGGGTTGGCGATCGGCGACACCTGCTCGGTGTTGATGAAGTCGATCGCGTACGTCGTGGTGTTGGCGGGGTCCTTCTGCAGCCTGATCCTGCTGCCCGCCGGGACGGTGGTCCCGAGCATCATGCCGGCCTCGTCGTAGATGTGACGCGGCGCGCCGGCGCTCGGCGAGTTGCCCGGGCCGGCCTCGGGGCCGTACAGCCAGGCGTACTTGGAGGTCAGGTTGATGGCCTTGAGGAAGGTGCCGTCGACGTAGACGTTGAGCGTCGAGTCGATGCCACCGCCGCCCGCCGAGTCGGGGATGGAGAAACGGGTGACGAGGGTGTTGGTGCTGGCCTTGGTGGTGAACTCGACGTAGCTGCCCGTCGTGTTCAGCGTCACCGCCCTGCGGCCTGACGCCTCACCCGCCAGGTCGCCGATGGTGCGGTTCGGGCCGATCACGGCCGCCCCGCCGCCGACGACGGCGTCCTCGGCCTCGTACATGTCGTACGGCATGTTGGCGCCACGGCCGACGAAGAACGGCTGGGTGACCGTGTTGTTGGCCCGCTTGACCGGCAGTTCGTTGGCGTCGTCGGCGAGGACCGTCCTGACGGTGAACTTGCCGTTGGCCGCCGTCCAGGTGCCCAGGTTTACCGGGCCGGTGGTGGCGCCCGCCGCGATCACGCCGGTGTGGGAGCCGGTCAGCGTGCGGACCACGGTTCCCGCCTCGTTGGCGACGGTCAGCGTGATGCCGTGGGCGCCGCCCGCGGAGGCCACGGTGCCCTGGTTCCTGATCGTCACGGAGAAGGTGACGACGTTGCCGTTCGCCGGGTTGCTCGGGGTCCAGCTGGTCGTCGCGACCAGGTCGGAGGTGTCGACGGGCCTGACCACGAGCGGGGAGGCGCTGGAGAAGTCGTTGTTCGACTCGTTCTGCTCGATGACGCTGTTCGCCTCGTCGACCTTGGCGCTGAGCGGGTAGCTGCCGGCGTCACGGGTGCCGATGCCGGCCGAGACGGTGGCCGAGGCCCCCGCGGCCAGCGCGGCGACCGGGACGGTGCCGACCTTGGTGCCGCCCAGGTAGAGGTTGACGTTCGTCGCGCCGGCGGCCGCGTTGCCGTTGTTCTTGACCGTGGCCGACAACGTGACCGCGTCGGTCTCGACCGGGGAGGCGGGGGACGCCGTCAGGCCGGTGATCGTCAGATCCGGGTTCGGCGCCGGGGTGCCGATGACCTGGAACTCGGCGACCTGCCCGGCGGGGGCGCCGGTGTTGGAGGTGATCTTGAGCTGGACGTCGGCGTAGGAGCCGCCGACCGGGATCGTCACCGTGTTGCCGGAGGCGGGATTGAAGGTGTGATTCGCCGCCGCCGCCAGGCTGGTGAAGGAGGTCGAGCTCTGCTCACGCCCGAGAACCTGGATGTTCTGGGTGCGCGTCGCCCAGATGTTGTCGGGGTTCAGCTTCAGCACGACCGAGTTGAGCGTGGCGTTCGCGCCCAGGCTGACGGTCAGCGTGTTGGGGTAGCTGCCGCCGTTGCCCTCCCAGTAGGTCGCCGTGTTGTTGTCGTTGGCGTTCGTGGCCACGAAGGTGAAGACCGAGGAGGAGGCGGTGATCGCCTTGCCGACGGCCAGGTTGGAGCCGCCGCCGGGGCCGCCGGTACGGGTGACGGTGTTGCTGTTGCCGGACTGGTTGCCCGCGGCGTCCCTGGCCTTGACGTGGTAGGACACCGTCGCGGTGGCCGGCTGGGTGTCGGTGTAGGTCAGCACGTTGCCCGCCACGCTGGCGCGCAGGGCGTTGTCGGCGTAGACGTCGTATCCGGTCACGCCCACGTTGTCGGACGAGGCGCCCCAGGTCAGCCTGATCTGGCCGGAGCCCGGCTCGGTGTAGGCCAGGTTCGACGGCGTGGTCGGCGGCGACGTGTCACCGCCGGAGCCGGTGGGGCCGTACACCTCGAACTCGGAGACCTGGCCGGCCGGCCAGCCCGTGTTGGCGGTGATGTTCAGCCGGAGGTAGCGGGCGGTGGTCGCGGCGAAGTTGATCGTCACCCTGTTGCCGGTCGCCGGGTTGAAGGTGTAGCCGGCGGAGCCGACGATGGTGGCGGTGGGCGAGGCGCTCGTGCCCGCCAGCACCGACAGGGTCTGCGTCCTGGTGGCCCAGGCCGCCGCCGGGGGCAGCTTCAGGACGATCTGGTCCACGTTGGTGACGGCTCCGAGGTCCACCTGGAGCCACTGCGGGAAGGCGTTGTTGCCGCTCTCCCAGTAGGTGTTGGCATCGCCGTCGGTGGCGTTGGCCGCGCCGTAGGGGGCGGTGGTGCTGCTTGACGAGGCCGCCTTGCCCACCGCGAGGTTGGGGCCGGCCGCCGCGGCGGGTGTGACCGCCCCGGCCAGGACGAGCAGACTGGTCGCGGCCGTCGCCGCCACCAGCCTTAACGCCAGGTACTGCTTTCTCATCGCGTTCCTCTATCTCTCGGCTGGAACGACAGGGTCGGGATGGGAGGCCGGGGCCTCCGCCGTGCGGTGCGAGGCGCGGAGTCCATGACATCCGCTGGGCCGACCGCTGTGACCTGCGGCGGGTCGGTCCGCGAAGCTCGCCTCGTTCGTCGCTGGGGGGTGCTGGTCGCCGTGTGCGCCCGCGCGACGTCGCGAACGACGTCATCCGGGGCTCTTCCGGAGGGGTACGGCGGATGCGTGGCGCGGCGCATCACTAGCGGAAGTTGCGAAGAAGAGAGAAAATTTAACAGGACTTTGCAATATTCTTGCATTGCGTTGGCCAAAGGTTACATACGTGCTACGGCCGCGTCAACGGGCCGAGAAGGACGGCTTACTTCGCCCTGCCGTCCTGGGTGCGACCCCTTACCCCGGGGCCCACGGACCCCCTCAGGCCCGCGCGAAAAAACACCCATGGACCCGCGGGGAAGAGCCGGCACGGCGAGCCCGGAGCGGGAGGCGCCTCGGGCGGCCGCGGCCGGGAAGGCGGAGCCGCCCCCGAGGACCGGACTCCGACGCGCGGCCGCCGGGCACGACCCGCCCCGCCGGAAACCCGTCTCACCCGTCGCGGGCCCGCGGCCGGTCCTCGACAGCGGAGCCGATGCGAGGCACGGATTCCCGACCTTGAAAATTTCACCGTCCGGCGAGACGTTCCCGCAGCTCGCCCCCCTCGGGCCCGCCTGGCGCTTGCCCCCTACCGAGGGCGGAACCACACTCTGCGGGGTGTCGTCCCTCCGCGCGACCACCTGAGCGGTCCGCACCCCCGTCGCGCTCGCGTGCCGGTCCACGCGAGGTGATGTTAACGCTAACAATTACGGGGGCCGGTCAAAGCGGAGAGCGTCACCGACAACACGATCAAGGTTCATCCCGTGGCGACGCCGGCGACCGGCGCGGAGCGGCACCAACAGCCAAGTGGAGAAGACATGACGCAAGATCAGAATGAGACCGCGGGCAGCGAGCGAGGATCGCTGAGCCGGAGAACCGTTCTGGCGACGATGGGGGCCCTGCCGGTCCTCGCGGCCACGACCTCGGTCCTGGGGGCCTCGGAGGCCGCGGCCGCCACGGCGGTCATCGATCCGTCGGCGCCGCGGCAGACGATCCGAGGCTTCGGCGGCATGGCCCACGCGGCCTGGATCGGCGACCTGACAGCCGCCCAGCGGGACACGGCCTTCGGCGCCGGCGAGGGCCGGCTGGGGTTTTCCGTGCTGCGGATCCCCGTCCCCGAGAACCAGGCGGACTGGAGCCGTGATCTGGCGACGGCGAGGCGCGCGATCGAGCTCGGGGCCACCGTCATCGCGTCGCCGTGGAATCCCCCCGCCAACATGGTCGAGACCTTCGTCCGCGGCAGTCAGACCGACGCGAAACGCCTCAGGTACAACATGTACGGCGCCTACGCCCAGCACCTGAACGCCTTCAACGACTTCATGCGGAACAACGGGGTGAACCTGTACGGCATATCGGTGCAGAACGAGCCCGATTACGCGCATGACTGGACGTGGTGGACTCCCGCCGAGCTGGTCCGGTTCCTGAGGGAGAACGCAGGTTCGATCGGTACCAGGGTCATCGCGCCCGAGTCCTTCCAGTACCTGAAGAACATCTCAGACCCGATCCTCAACGACTCCGCGGCGCTCGCCAATGTGGACATCATCGGGGCTCACCTCTACGGCACGTCTTTCGCGAACTTCCCCTATCCCCTCTTCAAGCAGAAGGGCGCGGGCAAAGAGCTCTGGATGACCGAGGTCTACTACCCCAACAGCAGCGATTCGGCGGATCTTTGGCCCCAGGCGCTCGACGTAGGGGAGCACATCCACCGCGCCATGGTGGACGCCGAGTTCCAGGCGTACATCTGGTGGTACATCCGGCGTGGCTACGGCCCCATGCGGGAGGACGGCCAGATCAGCAAGCGCGGCGCCGTCATGGCGCACTTCGCCAGGTTCGTCCGCCCCGGATACGTGCGGATCGAAGCGACGGCGAACCCGGCGTCGAACGTCTACGTCTCGGCGTACCGGGGCGGTGACTCCACGGTCGTCATCGTCGCCGTCAACAAGGGCACCTCTGCGGTGAGCCAGCAGTTCACCCTGGCGAACAGCACCGCGGCCGGCGTCTCGTCCTGGCTGACCGACGCGAGCAGGAACGTCGCGCCCCAGGGAACGACCGGCGTGTCGAACGGCTCCCTCACCGTCACGCTCCCCGCCCGAAGCATGATGACCTTCGTGACCGGCGTGAGCCCCGGCCCCTCGCCCAGCCCGTCGCCCAGTGGTGGCACCGGCCCGTGCCGGGTGGCCTACACGATGAGCTCCTGGAACAACGGCTTCACCGCCGGCATCAGCATCACCAACACCGGGACCTCGACGATCAATGGCTGGACGCTGGGCTTCACCCTGCCCCCCGGCCAGACCATCACCTCGGGCTGGAACGCCACCTACACCCCCTCCAGCGGCCAGGTGAGCGCCCGCAACGTCGGCTACAACGGCACGCTCGCCCCCGGGGCCACCATCGACATCGGCTTCCAGGCCACCCACACCGGCGACACCGCCGAACCGACCGCCTTCACCCTCAACGGCGTCCCCTGCACCGTGGTCTGACCGACACGCGAAACAACCCCCGAAGCCCGAGCGGCGAAGGGACGGGGGCGGCCCCTCCGACGAGGGAGGGGCCGCTTCCGGAGGCATCAGTTCTTGCGGCCGACCGCGCCGACGAAGGTGTGGTAGGTGATGCCGCTATAGGTGAAGTCGTCGGGCTGCGCACGCCACTCGGCGAGGGGGACCAGGCCGGGTTCGAGGATCTCAGTGCCGGAGAAGTAGCCGAGGATCTCCTCGCGGGTACGCCAACGGCCGCAACCCAGGCTTTCGTTGAAGATCCTCTCGGCGTCAAGGGCCTGCGCGGAGGCGTCCGGGTGCTCCTCCCCCGGGTTGTGGAAGTGGGAGATCACCAGGTAGCTGCCGGACGGCAGGGGGGCCAGCAGGCGCGCGGCCAGGCCTGCCGGGTCCTCGTCGTCCCGGATGTGATGCAGGATCGCCAGCAGCAGCAGGCCGACCGGCTGGTCGAAGTCGATGAAGCGCCGCAGGTCGGGGTGCCCCAGGATCGCCTCGGGATCGCGCAGGTCGGCCTGGATCACCGTGGTGGAGCCGTTGGTCGCCAGCAGTGCCTGGCCGTGGGCGAGCACGATCGGGTCGTTGTCCACGTAGACGATGCGGGCCTCGGAGTCGACGGCCTGGGCGACCTCGTGCACGTTGCCCTGGGTGGGCAGGCCGGAGCCGATGTCGATGAACTGCCGGATCCCGGCCTCGGCGGCCATGAAGCGCACGGCGCGCTGCAGGAAGGCGCGGTTGGCCCTCCCGGCGTCGGAGGCGTCCGGCGCGGTCTTGAGCACCATCTCGGCTACCTGGCGGTCGACGGCGAAGTTGTCCTTGCCGCCGAGGAAGTAGTCGTAGACACGGGCGACGCTCGGCTTGGAGGTGTCGATCTCCGGGGGCACGTAGTCGGGGTCGCGCCTGGCCCAGCCCCAGTCCTGCTTGTTGTCTGACACGGCCGTCCTTACTAAGCGCTTCCCGGGTTGATCGATCAGGAGGATGTTAACGCTCAAGTCAGGCGATTTTTACAATTTTCAGGCCAAAAAGTTATCGATAACAAGAATCCTTTGGGCGATTTGTGATCTTATTTACGGATTGATCATCGCTGGGTGCTCCGATACCGGGGTGAGCTGCCGGGACAGGGCCCGGTCCGGCCATCGGCACCGGTCACGAACGTGTCATCGGCTGCAAGACGACGTCCGTGAGCTCGAAGTGAACATGATGTGCCCTGGCTCACGGGCGTGGATCCGCCGGCGGCCGGCCCCGACGCGGTTCCCGCCCGTCACGAAGGAGGTCACCGCGCACAACGCCTGCTGGGCCCAGGCCGGACCGCCCCCGCAGAATGGCCCTGCAGCGCCGGCACCGGGTCCACAACCTGCTCGGCAAGGGCGTCGGACCACGGGAATGCGCGCGCCACCCGAACCTGCCTCCGGGCACCGCCAAACGCTACGCGCGCGTGCCGAAACCCGAACGCCTCCAACGTGCATCCGTACTACCGGCCCACCCTGGTCGCCCCTCACCGCGGCCACTGTTCGCCGCACGGGACGGTACGGCGTCGAACGCGGGCAATGTCCACCGGTCCTTCCACGCCATCGCCACGAAGGCGGGGCCGGATGCGGAGAAGTGGACGCCGCGCGAGATGCGCCACGGCTTCTTCTCGCTGCCGTCGGACCACGGTGTGCCGGTTGAGAACGTCTCTCGCCTGGTCGGCCAGGCGACACCACGGTGACAGAGACGGTCCGGCTCCGACCGGTGCCTGGAGGGTGCGGCCGCGATGGATCGGATCTTCCCGGGCACCGCCAAGGAGGCGGAGTCGGCCGCGCGGCGCCCCTGTGGACGGACGAAGGCCCCCCGGTCGGCGTCAACCAGGGGGCCTTGATCTGCGTCTTGCTAGTGTGGGCGATACTGGGATCGAACCAGTGACCTCTTCGGTGTGAACGAAGCGCTCTCCCGCTGAGCTAATCGCCCGCCCTGTCCGGCCCCTCGCGGTGCCGACGTGGAAAACCATACAGCAATTCGGGAGTGCCCGCGAAGCGGTGTCCGCCACTAAATTGATCTTGAGAGATGACGCGCCAGGGAGGCAAAGCTCTGAGGATGCATCCGACGGGGGGCTACGGTGTCATAGCATCGTCCTGATCCACAGAAGCACCGAACGACCCGGGCTCGACCCGAATCACCCGAGACGCCCCGCCAGGGAGTCGACGGTGACCAAAACGAGACGCAAAACCCTTGCAAATACGGCCCTGTTGGTGATGTTTAGCCCGGTAGATGCCCAAATGTCGCGCTGTGATGTGCGTTACAGAAGGGCGCAGAGGCGGAATCTTTCCTACAGGTTTCTTTGTTCCGCGTGATGGCTCATGCGGAGCGAAGCCCGCTTGAGAGCAGTGAAAGCCCCGAAGAGGGGACCGACGACGAAAAGGTTTGGCTGACGATGAACAGCGCCACCGTCTCTGCCGAGCTAGGCCTTCGGCTTGTGGTCCCCGACCGTACCACCGTCCCCCTGCTCGCCGGACTCAGCTACACGGCCGATGATCCTTACGCGATCAGAATGGCCTTCCACGTGGGGAACGACGAGCCGGTCGAGTGGATCTTCGCCCGCGAGTTGCTGACCGTCGGCATCGTGCGGCGGGTGGGCGACGGTGACGTGCAGGTGTGGCCGGCGCGTGCCGACGGCGAGCGCACGCTGCACATCAGCCTCACCTCGCCGTTCGGACAGGCGCTGTTCGAGGTGCCGCTGGCTCCGCTCACGGAGTTCCTGCACCGGACGTACGAGCTGGTGCCCGCGGGCCGCGAGACCGACTTCATGGATCTGGACGCCGAGCTCAGCAACATGCTCTGGAGTTCCTGACCCGGCTCTCCCCGCGCCCCGGCGGGACCTCGGCCTACGCCGCGGGCTTGAGCAGGCGCCGCATCCGGGCGATCTCGATGCCCTGGCCCGAGACGACGTCCTTGGCGACGGCCAGCATGGCCCGGTCGGCGCCCTCGCGGAGCTGGAGCCCTGCCATCGTGACCGCCGCCTCGTGGTGGGTGATCATGAGGGTCAGGAAGAGCGTGTCGAAGGCCGCTCCCCTGGCCCCCCTGAGCCGGTTCATCTCCTCCAGCGTGACGGCGTGCTCGTCATGCCCCTCGTGCCCCTGCGGCGCCCGGCCGACCGCCTCCAGCCACGACGTCATGGCCGCGATCTCCGGCCGCTGCGCCGCGGTGATCCGCTCGGCGAGCTTCCGCAGGACCGGCGAGGACGACCTGGCCGGGACCAGCTCCGCCATCTCCAGTGCCTGCCGGTGGTGCGGGATCATGCCTTCGGCGAACCTCACGTCGGCCGCCGTGACCCTGGCCTCGGACTCCCCGAGATTCTCGCCCGGCCGCGCCGTACGGCCCGCCTCACCGGGGCCGCCCGGGACTATCACCGGCGCGCCGGTCTCCGCGACGAGCGGTGCCGGCCCTCGCTGCGCCGCCTCCGCGCATCCGCCAAGAACCGATATCGCCATGATCACCGCGATAATCTGACTCGGCATACGAATCCTCCGCATAGCTTCAATAATGGGGCAAGTGGACCGACGTAATGGGGGCACCGTGCGATCGACCATGGCGTTCGGCCTGGCCGCGCTACTTCTTGTGGCCGGGTGCGGGGCGGATCCGACACCCCAGGACCCACCGCCCGCGGCCGCCTCCGAGAAGAGCCCGGGCGCCACCGAGCAGGCGGCGGGGACCCCCTCCCCCGGGATCTCCGGGGACGGCACCCACAGTGACAACGTCACGCACCTGGCCAACGTGCCGCTCGGCGCCCCGCTCAACGGGCCCCAGGCGTGGGGCACCGACCTGGCCTTCCAGGGCGACTACGCGTTCGTCGGCAACTTCGACGGCTTCAGCGTCTTCGACATCTCCGACCCCTCCCACCCCTCGGTGGTCAGCCAGGTGCTCTGCCCCGGCGAGCAGAACGACGTCTCGGTGAGCGGGAACCTGCTGTTCCTGTCGATCGACTCCGTCCGGGGCGGCCCGGAGTGCGACGCCCCGCGCGGCAACCCGGAGTCGGACGGCTGGGAGGGCATCCGGATCTTCGACATCACCGACAAGTCCCATCCCAGGTTCGTCTCGGCGGTCCGCACCGACTGCGGCTCACACACCCACACCCTGGTTCCGGGCAAGAGCGCGGACACGGTCTACCTCTACATCTCCGCCCCCGGCCCCGAAGCCCAGTCGACGACCTGCGCGGCGCCGTACAACAAGATCTCCGTGGTCGAGGTGCCCGTCAAGGCACCCCAGACGGCCAAGGTGGTCTCGGCGCCGCTGCTCTCCGACCAGCCGGGCGAGGACGGCCTCGGCGGCTGCCACGACATCACGGCCTACCCCGAGAAGAACTTGGCCGCCGCGGCCTGCTTCGGAGACGGGGTCCTGCTGGACATCACCGACCGGGCCAACCCCAAGGTGCTCCAGCACGTGAGCGACAAGGAGAACTTCGCCATCTGGCACTCGGCGACGTTCAACAACGATGCCACCAAAATCGTCTTCGGGGACGAGCTGGGCGGTGGCGTGAGCGCGACCTGCGACTCCGGAACCCCGAAGACCAAGGGCGCCAGCGCCGTGTACGACCTCGGCGAGGACCGCAGGCTCACGCTCCGCGGCTACTTCAAGATCCCGAGGGAGCAGACGTCCGACGAGAACTGCGTCGCGCACAACGGATCGCTGCTACCCGTGCCGGGAAAGGACATCATGGTCCAGGCGTGGTACCAGGGCGGGGTGTCCATCTGGGACTTCACCGACGCGGCCAGCCCCCAGGAGATCGGCTTCTTCGAGCGGGGCCCGATTCAGGGAGTCGGCGGCTCGTGGTCGGCGTACTACTACAACGGCCACATCTACTCCAGTGACATCACCAGGGGTCTGGACGTGCTCCGCATCGACGACCCGCTGACCGACCCGGCCGCCAAGGTCAGGATCAAGGAGCTGAACGCGCAGACCCAGGTGTCCTACTAGCCGATCCGTGATCGCCGGGCGACCGGTCTTCCGGCGAGGGCGCGCCCTCGCCGGAATCGGAAACCCCGGGCCTCAGGGGTCGAGGTCGGCGGCGGAGCGCTCGGCGAAGACCCGCATGGCCTTGGCGGTGATCGGGCCGGGCGCGGCGGGCAGCACGGTCTGGTCGACCGCGCGGATCGGCTGGATGTCACGGGTGGTGGAGGTCAGGAACGCCTCGTCCGCCTCGTACAGGGCCGAGAGCGGGACGTCCTCCTCGATTCCCCCGCACCACTCCAGCGCGAGCGCGCGGGTGACCCCGGCCAGACAGCCCGAGGCGAGCGTGGGAGTGACCAGCCGGCCGTCACGCACGATGAAGACGTTGCTGCCGGTGCCCTCGCAGAGGTCTCCCGCGGTGTTCTCGAAGATCGCCTCACCGCCGCCGGCGGCCTTGGCGTAGAACAGCGCCCTGGCGTTGTCACCGTAGGAGGTGCTCTTCACCCCGGCGAGCGCACCGCGCTCGTTGCGCGGCCAGGGCACGACCGTGACGTCGGCGGTGGCCGGGAACGGCTTCTGCTCGTCGACGATCACCACGGTCGTGCAACCCGCCTCGCCCCGGTCCGAGCCGAGCGGCCCCGGGCCGCTGGTGTAGGTGACCCGGACGCGGCCGAGCCGCCACGGCGGGGCTTCGGCCAGACAGGCATGGATCCCGGCGGCGATCGCGTCGGTGTCGGGATCGGGCAGTTCCATGCGCCGCGCCGAGAGCGTGAGCCGGTCTAGGTGGCGGGTGAGCGCGAACGTGGCGCCGTTCACGCACTTGATGGTCTCGAACACCCCGTCGCCGACCATCAAACCATGATCGAAAACTGAAACGGCGGCCTGATCCGGAGAGACGAGTTCCCCGTTGAGCCATACAGGTGTCTTCATCAGGTACCTCCAGTGTGGATACCCCCGCCTTCAGGCGGGGGAGGAGACGCGGCACCGTGCCGCGCTTCTGGGTGGGTGGTGTAGCCGTGGCCGTCTGCTCGTTGGAGCAGGCGGGCGTGGCGGTGGCCGACGCCCTGCACGGTGCCGTGCCGGGTGGTGATGTTGAAACTGCCGGTGCTGCGGACCGCGACCCGCCCGGTGTGGACTCCGGCCTTCTTACCGGTCGGGACGGTGGCGCGGACCAGGTCTCCGGTGGCGAACCCCTTGACCTGCTTGGTCCGGGGCAGTCGTAGCCGAGGGAAGCCGTAGCGGTCGGTGCGGGTGCGGGCGTAGCTGCCGCGCCCGGTCGCCTTGGCCACGAGCACGGTGGACGGCCAGGTGGTCACGGTGTCGAGGTCGCCGACGTGTAGCGCGTCCAAGGTGTGGGACTTGGCGGCGCCGGTGCGGGAGCGGTTCCATTTGGTGCGGCCACCGGAGGCGGTGGCCACAGGTAGGCCGGTCGCTTCCAGGGCCCGCCACAGCGCCCACCGGGTGGCGTTGACCGCGGCGGTGCGCCCCCATTTGGCCAGCAGGTATTCGCGGACCTCGTACCCGGCGAGGGTGCCCTGCCGGTACTCCACTCCTTCCAACGGCTTGCCCGCCGAGAGGGCGTGCGTGTCGAAGGAGACCTTCTCCACGTGCACGGCGATCACGGGCACCCACCGGGTCAGCCGCGCCACCTGCGACATGGTGGTCTCGATGCGGTGTCGCAGCGACGGCGCGAGCCACCCCTTCGGCTTGGTGCGGTTGGAGAAACGGGATGCGCGGTAGCGCAGGTTGCGTGACCGTCTCCCCCGCCGGTACGCGGCCCGCGAAGCGGGCTTGTCGCGGATCGCCGCGCCTCGGTGGTCGAACTGGATCGCGTACCGTCCGGTCCGGCTCCCGTCGCGGTCGGTGAATATGGCCAGGCCGGTGTGCTTGGAGCCGGGGTCGATACCGACCTGTACGCCTGCCACGGTGGAATCGGCTACCGACCGGTCTTTGAGGCGGATGACGAACGGGGGGTGACGCACCACCACCGCCCGCCCGACCGCCGGCAGGCGGCGGGCACGGGCGGGGTGACAGAGGTCGAGCGGGTGGCCGCGCTCGTCGAGGACGAACACGGCGGGGTGAACCTCACGGTTCGCTCCCTCGGACACCGAAGCGTCCTCGGGGTGACGCCGAACGGACCGGGTGCCGGTCGGTTCGATCTCCCCTCGCCCAGGTTGAACACCAGGTACCGCCTGGCGGCGGTGTCCGTGAGCCGTTTCGTGCCCACCCCCGGGCGTGCCCGCTCCCACGGATTCGAGAGCCTGGGGCTGAGGAAGCACCCCAGGGTCGGTCTGCGATCTTGTGTTCAACGTAGCCATCAAAACGCACCTCCTTGAGCTGACGGCCAGGGCTGGTCAACGCGGGGCTTGTAAAGCGCATTACCGCGCCTCAAGCCCTCTCCTTCAGGAGGGGGTCGTTGACGCGACTCCTTCTGAACCTGATGTTGATGCCAGTGCGACGAGCCGGGAGGCCTTCAGCTCGGTCTCGTCCCATTCGCGGCGCGGGTCGCTCCCCCAGGTTATGCCCGCGCCCGTGCCGAAACGGATCTCACCGGACGACAGCCAGAACGTGCGGATCCCCACGGCCAGCGACGCCCGCCGCCGGTCGGCGTCGACCCAGCCCACGGTCCCACAGTACGGCCCGCGCGGCTCGGGTTCGAGCTCATCGATGATACGCAGGGCCGAGGATTTCGGGGCCCCGGTCACCGACCCCGGCGGGAAGGTCGCGCCGAACAGCTCGGGCCACCCGCATCCCGGCGCGAGCCGCGCTCTGACCGTGGAGACCAGGTGCACGAGACCGGGATGCTCCTCCACCTCGCACAGGGCGGGCACGCTCACCGAGCCGACCTCGGCGACCCTGCCCAGGTCGTTGCGGACGAGATCGACGATCATCACGTTCTCCGCGTAGTCCTTCTCCTGCAGGTCCTCCTCGGTGACTCCGGTCCCCTTGATCGGTCTGGACTCGACCACGTCGCCGTCCCTGGACAGGTAGAGCTCGGGAGAGGCCGACACGACGCTCAGTCCCGGCAGGCTCACCATCGCGGCGTAGGGGGCGGGGTTGCCCTCCGCCAGCCGTACGGCCAGTGCCAGCGGGTCCGCCTCCCCTCCCGCGGGCAGCGGCGCGTTCAGCACCCGGCACAGGTTGGCCTGGTAGACCTCGCCACGCTCGATGTACGAGCGGATGCGCCGCACGCCGTCCTCGTACCCGGCCCGGTCCAGGGAGCTGCGCCACGACGACGGGTGCGGCCCGCGCCAGGGGCCGCGCGGCACGGGCAGCGGGGCCTGACGGACGTCGTCGAACCTGGCGCACGTCACCTTGCCCTCGTAGTCGACCACGACGGCCCACCACCCCTCGCCGTCCAAAGCGGTCAGGTCGGTGGTGACATCCCGGAGCCCCGTGGCCAGATGTCCAGTGACATGCGCAAAAGAGTCATGCACTTCCCTATTGTCTCGCTTGTCCGATCAACAGACGCACCAGGGTGCGGGCCGCGGGCAGCGGGACGGGCGGCAGGGCCGCGTAAACGGCCCTGCGGGGGGCGAGCTCGCCGAGGGAGCGGAGCACCAGATCGGGGGGTACGGCGTGCGCGGCGATGGCGGGCACCAGCGTGATGCCGAGCCCGGCCGCGACGAACCCGAACTTGCCCGTCCACTCGCTGATCCTGACCGAGGCACGGGGGGTGAACCCGGCCCTGGCACAGGCCGCGGCGAGAGCGGTGGCCCGGCCCGGCAAAGACGCCTCGATCCAGGTCTCCTCCCGCAGCTCGCGCAGGTCGACGACCTCCTCCCCGGCCAGCCGGTGGTCACGGCGGAGCGCGACGAACAGCTCGTCGTCGGCCAACTGGACCATCTCCACCTCCTCCTGGCGGGGCAGTTCGGCGAGGTGGTCACTGACCACCGCGACATCCAGGCCACCCTCTCGCATGCGGCGCAGCAGGCTGCGGCTCGGCCCCTCGATCGGGACGAGTTCGACCTCGGGGGACTCCTCGCAGAACTCGCGCAGGGCACCCGGCACGAGCGCGACGTTGGCGGTGGCGAACGCGCCCACCCGCAGCCGCCCCCGGTAACCGCCGTGAATGCCGGCCAGTTCCTCCTCCGCCCTGGTCAGCTGGTTCAGCACCACCTGGGCGTGGTGGTGCAGCGCCTCGCCGGCGGGCGTCAGCCGCACCCCGCGCGGCAGCCGCTCGAACAGCGGTCCGCCCGCGCGGTGTTCGAGCGCGGCGATGCGCCGGGAGACCGCGGACTGGGTGTAGCTGAGCCTGGCGGCGGCCGCGGTGAAAGACCCGGTGCGGGCCACGGTGTCCAGCAGGCGGAGCCCTTCGATGTCGAACACATTCCCCCTTCGCATGGCTTACATGCAATCTAGTCGCTGGTGGAATGCCTTATCGGCCCCCTAGCGTGAGGCGCGTGATTTCTTTTCTTGGTCTGGGGCGTATGGGCGCCCTGATGGCCCGGCGGCTCGTGGCGGCCGGGCACGAGGTGACGGTGTGGAACCGCACCCCCCGCGTGGTCGAGGGGGCCACCGCGGCGACCTCACCGGCGACGGCGGTGGCGGGCGCGGAACTAGTGATCACGATGCTCAGCGACCCGGCGGTGGTGCGGCGGGTGCTCTCGGACGCGGCGCCGGGGCTGCGGGCCGGGACCGTGGTCGTGGAGATGTCCACGATCGGACCCGAGGCGGTGGCCGGGCTCCGCGACCTGCTTCCCCCCGGGGTGGGACTGGTCGACGCGCCGGTCCTGGGCAGCGTGGGGCCCGCCGGGGACGGCACGCTGACGGTGCTGGCCGGCGGGCTCGCCCAGGACCTGGCCCACTGCCGGAAGGCGCTGGAGGTGTTCGGCCGGGTGCGCGAGGTGGGCGGCCCCGGCGCGGGCGCGGCGATGAAGCTGGCCGTGATGAGCGCGCTGGTGCCCGCCCAGGTGCTGCTCGCCGAGACCGTCGCCCGCGCGGAGGCGACCGGAGTGGACACCGGGACGCTGCTGGACGTGCTCGGCGGCACACCGCTGGGAGCGCTCGTCGAACGGGTCCGCCCGGCCGTCGAGAACGGCCCGGGCGAGACGCGCTACGCCCTCGGACTGGCCGCCAAGGACATGGCGCTGGCCGCGCACGGGACCCGGACCCTCGCCGCCGCGGCCGGGAGGCGGCTGGCCGGCGCGGCGGCGGCCGGGCTGGGCGACGCGGACCTGACGGCGATCTTCGCGTACCTCACCGCGACCGGTCCCGCGGGGGCGGCCCGGGACACGGAGCGGAGCGATCGGCGGGGCCGTACCGGCGTGGAGAGGATAAACCCGGCCACGGTCCCCGCCACCAACGGGCGTTACTCGCACGCCACCAGGGCGGGGGATCTGCTGTTCGTCTCCGGGCAGGTGGCCATGGACGGGGAGGGGAAGGTGGTCGGCGAGGAGGACATGACCCGCCAGTCCGAGTACGTGATGGACCGGCTGTCCCGCGTCCTCGCCGACCAGGGCTGCACGTTCGACGACGTGACCCACATCCGGACCTACCTGACGGACATGTCACTGCTGCCGGAGTACGCGGCCGTGCGCGGGCGCCACATCACCGGCGAGCCCCCGGCCAGCACGACGGTGGAGGTGTCACGGCTGTTCTCGCCGGGGCTGCTCATCGAGGTGGACGTGGTCGCCGCCATCCCGGCGGGACGGTACTAGGCCAGGGGGCCGGTGACCGTCTCGGCGGCGGCGACGATCGCGTCGCCCGCGACGAGCCCCACCACCGCCTCGATCTCCGGAGCGAGGAAGCGGTCGGGTCCCGGGCCGGGGACGACCTGGCGCAGGGCCGCCAGCACCGCCCCGGTCGCCGGGGCGGGCCGCAGCGGGGCGCGCAGGTCCAGGGCCCGCGCGGCGGTGAGGATCTCCACCGCGAGCACCCGGGTGAGGCCGTCCACCGAGCGGCGCAGCTTGCGCGCGGCCGACCAGCCCATGGAGACGTGGTCCTCCTGCATGGCGGAGCTCGGGATCGAGTCGACGCTCGCGGGCACGGCCAGGCGCTTGAGCTCGGAGACCACCGCCGCCTGGGTGTACTGGGCGATCATGTGACCGGAGTCGACGCCGGGATCGTCGGCGAGGAAGGCCGGCAGGCCGTGGCTGCGTGCCACGTCCAGCATGCGGTCGGTGCGGCGTTCGGAGATGCTCGCCATGTCCGCGACCGCGATGGCGAGGAAGTCGAGCACGTAGCCGACGGGGGCGCCGTGGAAGTTGCCGTTGGACTCCACCCGGCCGTCGGCCAGGACCACCGGGTTGTCGATCGCCGAGGCGAGCTCCCGTCCGGCGACCGAGGCGGCGTGCGCCAGGGTGTCCCGGGCGGCGCCGGCGACCTGCGGGGCGCACCGCAGGGAGTAGGCGTCCTGGACCCGGGTGCAGGTGCCGTCCCGGTGGGAGTCCATGATCTGCGAGCCCGCGAGCAGCGCCCTGAGGTTGGCGGCGCTGGCCGCCTGCCCAGGGTGCGGGCGCAGGGCCTGCAGGTCGGCGGCGAAGACCCGGTCGGTGCCCAGCAGCGCCTCCACGCTCATGGCCGCGCCGATGTCGGCGGTCCTGAACAGGCGGGCGAGGTCGTCCATGGCCAGGATGAGCATGCCGAGCATGCCGTCGGTGCCGTTGACGAGCGCGAGCCCCTCCTTGGCCACCAGTTCGACGGGCTCGATGCCCGCCTGCTTGAGCGCCTCCGCGGCGTCGGCCCGCTCTCCGGCGGCGTCCCGGACGACACCCTCACCCATGATCGTGAGGGCCACGTGGGAGAGCGGCGCGAGGTCGCCCGAGCAGCCGAGGCTGCCGTACTCGTGCACGACGGGGGTGATCCGCGCGTTGAGCAGGCTCTCCAGCACCCTGGCCGTCTTCGGGCGGACCCCGGTGTGGCCGGTGGCCAGGGTGTGCAGGCGCAGCAGCATCATCGCGCGGGTCACCTCGACCTCGACCTCGGGGCCGGACCCGGCGGCGTGCGAGCGGACCAGGGATCGCTGCAGCTGCGCGCGGAGCGCCGGGTCGATGTGCCGGGTGGCCAGGGCGCCGAACCCGGTCGAGACGCCGTAGGCGGGGGTGGGGCTCTCGGCCAGTTCGTCCACGCGCGTGCGGGCCGCGGCCATGGCGGCCACGGCGTCGTCGGTGAGGCGCACGGGGGCACCGTACCTGGCGACCTCGACGACCTGCTCGAAGCTCAGCGGCTCCGGCCCGACGTTCACGACCTCGTTGTCGCGCATGCTGTCACTCTCTCGCGTAGGTTGAACCCGGTAACTGGTGAACCTATTACTGGCTCCTTACATCTCACGATACCGGTAGCGCTCGGTTTGGGGAGTGGCCGGGTATTCGCTAGAGTTCTCGCAGTGAGTCCGGGCAGGCCCCGGAGGCACGCGGAAGTGGCTCAGTGGTAGAGCATCACCTTGCCAAGGTGAGGGTCGCGGGTTCGAATCCCGTCTTCCGCTCGGAAGGGACTTCGGTCCCCCACTCGGTGGAGTGGCCGAGAGGCGAGGCAACGGCCTGCAAAGCCGTGTACACGGGTTCAAATCCCGTCTCCACCTCTGGTTCGCAGCGAGGACGATTAGCTCAGCGGGAGAGCGCTTCCCTGACACGGAAGAGGTCACAGGTTCAATCCCTGTATCGTCCACCACCGCTCATGGCGACCATGAGCGGATCGAACAGCCGTCAAGATCCCGGTTCGGGGCCTTGGCGGCTTCGTGGTCTTCTGGCCGGTCGCCGTTGAACCGCGGCGCGAACAGGATCAGTCGGCGCCGCCGGCCGCCGTCGAGGTGTCCACCCGCACCGGCCGGAGCAGGAGCACGGTCAGCAGCGCCGTCAGTGCCATGCAGGCTGCCCCGAGGAGGGCGGCCAGGTGCATGCCGTCGGTGAAGGCCGAGCGGGCGACGTCGAGCAGGGCCGCTCCCTCCGCTCCCGGTATCCGCGCGGCCACCTCGACGGCGCCGCCCAGGGTCTCGCGCGCCGCCTCGGCGTACTCGGGGGGCAGTGCGGGATCCGCCGCGGTGAGCCTCTCGCCGTAGACGGCCAGCCCGATGCCGCCCAGGATCGCGACGCCGAGCGCGCCGCCCAGCTCGGTGGCGGCCTCCATGATCGCGGATGCCGAGCCCGCGCGCTCCGGCGGGGCGACAGCGACGATCATGTCGGAGGCCGTCGCCTGCACCGCTCCGATCCCCGTCCCCAGCAGGAGCAGGCCGCCGATGAGGGGCCACCGCCCGGAGTCCACCTCGATCCCGCTCATCACCAGGAAGCCTCCGGCGACGAGCGTCATGCCGCCGCCCATGATGTGTCCCGGGCGTACCCGCTGCGCGATCACGGCGGCCAGCATCGAGCCGGCGAGGGCGGTTCCGGCCGCGGGCAGGGTCAGCAGCCCCGCGACGAACGGCCGTAGCCCGAGCACCATCTGCAGGTACTGCGCGACGAAGTAGAACAGCCCGACCAGGGCGAAGACCGCGAGCGTGCTCGTGATCAGGGACACGGTGAAGCCCCGGTCGGCGAACAGTCTCAGGTCGAGCATCGGGGTGGGCAGCGTCCGCTGCCTGCGCAGAAAGGCGACGCAGAACACCGACCCGGCGACGACGCCGAGCAGCGCCTGGAGGCCGAGGCCGTCGACGGCGAACTGCTTGATCCCGTAGACCGTCGGCAGCACGGCCGCCAGTGAGAGCGCGGCACTGAGCAGGTCGAAGCTCCAGGGGCGCGGATCACGGTACTCGGGGAGCACGATCGGCCCCAGCACCAGCAGCAGGACCATGACCGGCACGTTGATCAGGAACACCGCCCCCCACCAGAGGTGCTCCAGCAGTCGGCCGCCCACGATCGGCCCCAGCACGCCGCCCCCGGCGAAGCCGGCGGCCCATACCGCGACGGCCGTCCGGCGCTGCCGCGGATCGCGGAACATGTCCCGGATCAGCGCGAGGGTGGGCGGCATCAGGCTCGCCGCCGCAGCGCCCTGCAGGGCACGGGCCGCGATGAGCGACTCGGCGCTGGGGGCGTACGCGGCGATGACCGACGTGACGCCGAACGCGGCGGCTCCGATCAGCAACAGCTTCCGGCGGCCGATCCTGTCCCCCAGGGCACCCATCGTGATCAGCAGACCGGCCAGCAGGAAGGCGTAGATGTCGACGATCCACAGCAGCTGGGAGCCGGTCGGCATGAGGTCCGCGCTCAGGAAGGGCAGCGCGAAGTAGGGCACCGTCACGGTCACCGAGACGAGCAGGACGGGCAGGACGAGCACCGCGAGTCCGAGCCATTCCCTCCGCCCTGCCGTGGCCGCCGTTCGCACCATTGCCGAAACCTCCTCGGATATCCTGTACGCCAAATATGCGCATACATCGTACGCAAAATTTTTGGACGTGCGCAAGAGTTGATATCCAGGCCAAAGCGGCACGAATTAACGTGCAGAAATACCTTCAAAGCACGGAGGTCCAGCCAGATGGCGGCGCATCCCGCTCGCCATAACGTCACACAACCGCCTCTCATTACGTCACAAAAAACACGTGTTAGAATTTCGTCACACCAGTGGGTGTGCCGGAATTGGACGAGGACGCATGTTGACGTGTGCGCAATGTGGAAAGCCGTTGGACGCCGCGCCCCGGGGGCGACGCCCGCGGTACTGCTCCCGTGCCTGTCAGGCACAGGCCTACCGGATCCGCACCGCCGGACGAGCCGTGCGCCGCGCCGAGCCCGCGCCGCGGACCGTTCTCCCCACGCCCCCGCCGAGCACCGGCGATCCGGCGGGACGGCACGAGCCCCCAGCCGGCTTGAGCACCGAGCGGATCGTGCGCACCGCGGTCCGGATCACCGACGCCGAGGGGCTGGACGCGCTGTCGATGCGCCGCGTCGCGACCGAGTTGGGCACCGGCGCGATGTCGCTGTATCGCTACGTGCCGGGCAAGGACGCGCTCGTCGAGTTGATGGTCGAGGCCGTCTTCGGCGAGGACCCGCATCCGGACTCCGTTCCCGGTGGCTGGCGCACGGGGCTGGAGGCCGCGGCGAGGCGGGAGTGGCGCATGTACTCCAAGCACCCCTGGGTGCTGCGGGTCATCGCCACCCCCCGGCCGCCGATCGGGCCGAACGTGCTGGCCGACGTCGAGTGGGCGATGCGCGCCCTGGACGGCCTCGGTCTCGACCCGACGACAACGCACTGGGTGGCCATGACGGTGAGCGCCCAGGTGCAGGGCGCGGCCCTGCTGCTGGTGAACGAAGTGGAGGCCGAGCGTCGTACCGGGGTCACGGCCGGGCAGTGGCGCGTGTCGAGGGCGCCGGCGCTCCTGGAGATCCTGGAGTCCGGGCGGTTCCCGATACTGTCCAGACTCCACGCGGAGCGGGGGGACGTGATCGACATCGACGAGTGGTTCGAGTTCGGCCTGGGGCGCCTTCTCGACGGTCTCGCCGTTCTGGTGGAAGGCCAGGAGAAGGAACCGGATTCCGCCCGCGGCCTGGCACGGTAGGGACCGCCGCGTGGCGGTGCGGGGCCCCAGGCGGTGAGCCCCCGCGGTCGACGGACTTGTTCACCCGGTCTTGGTCGTGCATTAGCGGCCGGGGGGCGCCGAAGACGCGTAGCATCGGCGTTCTGCGGCTTTCATTCGTTTCCTGCTCGGACTCATGGACTCGGAGGATCATGAACGGCCCCTTCATCCCCGCCGCCCGCGCGGCGGCCGACCGGACCGGGCCGGGCGAGATCCCCGCGTCGCGGCGCTCTCCCCTGCCGAAGACGGCGGAGACGGTGGAGGCGTCGTGACGAGCCTGCTGCGCAATCCCGTGAAGAACTACGACTGGGGCTCGCACACGGCCATCGCCACGCTGGCCGGGCGCCCCTCCCCCGCGGAGCGGCCCGAGGCGGAGATGTGGTTCGGCACCCACCCGTCCGGCTCCTCGTCGGTGCTGCGGCGGGGGACGTGGCACTCCCTCGCCGAGACGGTGGCCGCCGATCCGGTGGCCGAGCTCGGAGAGAGGACCGTTGAGCGGTTCGGCTCGCGGTTGCCGTACCTGCTGAAGCTGATCGCCGTGGACCTGCCGCTGTCACTGCAGGTTCATCCGTCGCGGCAGCAGGCGGCGGAGGGCTACGCCAGGGGCGTCTACGTCGACCCGTTCCCCAAGCCCGAGCTGATCTGCGCGCTGACCCCGTTCACCGCGCTGGCCGGATTCCGCCCGCCCGCGGAGGCCGCGGCGCTCATCGGCGGGCTTGGCGTCCCGGAACTGGAGCCCGTCGTGGCGCCGCTGGCCGTCGGGGACGCCTCCACCGCGCTCCGCACGCTGGTGGAGTGGCCGAAGGAGGGCAGGGCGGACCTGGTGGCCGCGATCGCGCGGGCCGCGTCGGCCGCGGGCGGCCCCGACCGCGAACTTGTGGTGCGCCTGACCGGTATCCATCCGGAAGACCCGGCCTGTCTCGCCCCGCTCTTCCTGCGCCGCCACGAGCTGCGGCCCGGCGAGGCGCTGTTCCTGGGCGCGGGAGTCCTGCACTGCTACCTGGGCGGTTTCGGTGTGGAGATCATGGGCAGCTCCGACAACGTGCTCCGCGCGGGGCTGACGAGCAAGCCGATGGACATCGACGAGTTGCTGCGCGTCACCGACCCCTCGATCTCGCCCCTGCCGGTCGAGCCGGTCGGCAACCTCTACCGCACTCCCGCCCCGGAGTTCCGCCTCGGCACGGCCGTTCCGGGCTCCGGGCTCACCCTGGAGGGCGGAGTGCCGCGCATCCTGGTGTGCACCCAGGGCGAGGTCGAGGTCGGCGGGCGGATGCTGCGGCCGGGCGAGTCCGTCTTCGTCCGCGCCGCCGGACCGGTCCGCCTGCGCGGCTCCGGGACGGTCTTCTGGGCCGAACCGGGCCTCGACTGACGGCGCGGATGCAGGTGAACGCCTCCCGGTGAGGTCCGGCTCACCGTCCGACCGGCCGCGGTGTCCTCAACGGGATCCGCCGGCCTCGGCCGCCGTGGGCCGGGGCCGGGGAGCACGGCGCACGCCGCCGTCTCCCTGCCCGGCGCCCCGGGCAGGCCGGGGCCGGTCACTCCGGACCGCGGTCGTCGAGGCGCGCGTCCTGCCTGCCCTGGCCGAGTTCGTCGGCCCGCAGTGCGAGGAGGACGTCGGGGCGCAGCAGCCGGGAGGGGGCGTCCAGGTCCAGTAGCCGGAGGATGCGGCGCAGCCGGTAGCTGACGGTGTTCTCGTGGATCGACAGATGCTGCGCGGTCAGCCGTACCGACAGGCCGCAGGCGAGGTAGGTCCGCAGGGTCTCGATGAGCACCGGGCTGGGTCTCAACGGGGTCAGCACCGTGTCCACCAGGCGGCCGGCGTCGAGGGGGTTGCCGATGAGAAGCACCTCGGGAATGACGCGCTCGAAGTGGACGACCACGCGATCGGCCCCCATTCGCAGCCCGGCCTCCAGGGCGGCCAGCGCCTCCCGGCACGACCCGCCCGCCTCCCCGAGCCTGGGCCGCGGCTCGCCGAGGCCCAGGACGAGGCCCGGCGGGATGCCCGGCCGGCGGGCGGCGCGGGTCAGCGCCTCGTCGAGGCCGGGCGCGTCGGCGAGCAGAAGCAGCGTGGTGGCCCCCTTGCTCCCGGCGAGGATCCGGCTGCGCAGCCGGGGGCGCAGCGAGTCGAGCACCGCCTTCTGCGCCCTGGCGAGCGCGAGCGGGCTGGTCACCTCGGCCATGCCGATCGCGGCCGCGCGGTGCGGCACCTGGGCGGGCACTCCGACGAGCCGGGCGCGTTCCTCGACGTCGGCGGGATCCAGCGGCTCCCCGCCGGCGAGCCGGGACACCAGGTCGGTGGCGATCTGGTCGAGATGGGCGGCGGCCTCGCTGCGGGTCTGACGGTAGGCGTCGGTCGAGGCGTCGATCATGGAATCGGTCAGCGCGGCCAGCCGCTGCACGAGTCCGGCGAGGTCGTGGCCCTGGGCCGACGGCCCGGCCGCGGCGGCAAGCCGCTCCAGCAACGCCCGCTCGGCGGTGTGCCAGGAGGCCACCAGGCTCTCGATCGGCACGCCCTGGATGGCCCGCCGCTGGCCGAGCGCCGCCGCGGACAGCAGTTCGGCCTCGCTGAGGGCCCGCCGCTCGGCCACCGCCGAGAGCACGGCGGTGAGGTTGGGCGCGACCACCCCGGTGAGGTCCTCGACCTCCATCCGCGCCTGGTCATATCCGGGCAGGCGCTCCCAGACGGTGCCGACCAGGGTGGCCGCGATCTCCTCAACCTGCGCGAGGAGGCCGCGGGCCTTTTGTGTCATGTCCACAAAAGCGATCTCTCCATCTTCCGGCAGAGCCACGTAGTTGGGCATACGCCCCTTAATGGACTATGGACTATCCCAGGGCACAGTCCCAGTCAAGGAGGGCGCTATGAGTACAAAAGTGGAGTCGGAGTCGATCGCCACCGACCTCGACGACCACGCGCTGGAACCTGTGCCCGCGCACCGGCGCAAGTCCCTGATCCAGATGATCATCGTCCAGATCGGCTGGAACATCAGCGTCAGCAGCTTCCTCGTCGGCGGTGTCGTGGGAGGCGGGACCACCTTCGGCGAGGGAATGGCAGCGATCCTCGTCGGCAACCTGGTCCTGGTGGCCGTGTCCGCGCTGATCGGACTGGTCGGCTACCGGACCGGTCTGTCCAGCTACCTCGCCGCCAGGGTCGTCTTCGGCCGCCAGGGCGCCGTCGTGGTCTCGTTGCTGCTCGGTGTGATCGCCATGGGGTTCATCGGGGTGCTGATGGACACCTGGAGCGGGGCGGTGCACAAGCTGATTCCGGCGATCCCGCCGTGGGCCTTCATTCTGGCGTTCGGTGCCGCCATCACCACGACGGCGATCTTCGGGTTCAAGGGGCTGGCGAAGTTCTCCGCGATCGCGGTGCCCATCGAGGTCGCGATCGCGCTGCTGGCGCTCTTCAAGATCGGCGGCGGGGACGGCGGATTCGCCGAGGTGGCCGCCCAGCAGCCCGCGGTGCCCATCGGTTTCGCCGTCGCGGTCGGCGCCGTCATCTCGACGTGGGTCACCGGCGCCGCGCTCGTCGGGGACGTGACGCGTTTCGCCTCCCGCGGCCGCGACGTGATCATCTCCTGCTTCGCCGGATTCGTCGTGGGCGCGGGCGTCTTCGAGATCATCGCCACCGTCTCGGCCATGTCCGTGGGCAACAGCAACTTCGTGCTGGTCATGCAGGGACTGGGCCTGCTGGCCCCGGCCGCGGTGATGCTGGTGCTGGCCCTGTGGAACACCGCCGACAACAACCTCTACTCGGCCTCGCTCGCCTTCACCAACGCCTCCAACACCCTGGGGCTGCGGGTCGGCAAACCCACCTGGACGATCATCTCGATCGTCATCGCGGTCCTGGTCGCCTTCGCCGGCCTGGCCGCCCAGTTCCTTGTCTTCCTGAACGTCATCGCGATCATCGCACCGCCGTTCGCCGGCGTGCTCATCGCGCACTTCTGGATCCTGGCCCGCCACCGCACGGGCGACCAGCTGCTGGAGTCGGCACCGGCCGTGCGGGCCGAGGCCCTCGTGGCCTGGGTCGTGGCGGCGCTGCTGGCGAAGTACACCGACGTCCTGCTGACCGACGCGATCGAGGGGTTGGTCTACGGGTTCGTCTGCTATGCCGTACTGGGCTGGGCGGTGACCGCTCTCAGGCGGAACGCCCCGGTCCCGGTCACGGCCGACGCACGGGAAGGAGATGTTCGATGAGATTCGGTCTGGGGGTGCCCACGGGCACGGAGGGACTGATGTATCCCGTCCCCTACGCCGACGCCGCCGAGGCGGTCGAGCTGGCAGTCCAGGCCGAGCGGCTGGGATTCGACTCGGTCTGGGGCAACGACCACGTGACCACGCAGGGCTACGTGCGCGAGGAGTTCGACACTCCGCCCCGCTACTACGACCCGTTCGCCTATCTGAGCTACGTCGCGGCGCTCACCAGCCGGATCCGGCTGGCCACGGCGATCATGGTGCTGCCGTTCCGCAACCCGGTGGTGGCCGCCAAGCAGGTCGCCACCCTCGACCGGCTGTCCGGAGGCAGGGCCGTGCTGGGCGTGGGCATCGGCGCCTACCGCGAGGAGTTCGAGGCGATGAACCCCGGGCGGCGCATCAACAGGGGCGAGCACGCGGCCGAGGCCATCCAGGCGCTCAACGCGCTGTTCACCGAGCGGCGGGCCTCCTTCAAGGGGCGCTGGGTCGAGTTCGAGGACGTGGAGTCCTACCCCAAGCCGGCACAGCCCGCGCTGCCGATCCTGTCCGGCGGCAACGCGCCGGGCTCCCGCACCCGCGCGGCGCTGCACGCCGGCGGGTGGCTGCCCGCCTGCCTCACCCCCGGCGAGGTGGCCGCGGGCATCGCCGACATCAGGGCGCAGGCGGCGGCCGCGGGCCGCGAGCTGCCCGGCGGGTTCGAGGTCGCGCTGCAGGTGGCGGTCTGCGTGGCGCCCACCCATGAGGAGGCCTGGCGCAGATTCCGCGCCTCCCAGCTCCACAACCACATGGTCTCGCTGTCCGGCACGACGCTGAAGGACCAGGGCGTCTCCGACCTGGCGAGCCGCAACCTCATCGGCACTCCGGACAGCGTGGCCGAGCAGATCGCCGCCTACCGGCAGGCCGGCGTCGACACCCTCGCCGGGCTGCTGTTCGCGGCCGACACCGTACCGGAGACGCTCGACGCCATGCACGAGTTCAGCGAGACCGTCATCGCCAAGCAGGCGGGAGGGCAGCCATGAGCACCGTCATGAGCACCGTTCCCCCCGCCCCGGACGTCGACCTGCGCCGGCTGGCGTCGGAGCGGGTCGCCCGGCTGCGTGGTGCCCTGGCCGAGGCTCCGTTCGACGCCGTCGTCCTCACCACTCCGGAGAGCGTCCTGTACGCCACCGGCTACCGCAGCGTGGCCGGGGCGCTGTTCCGCGCCCACCGGATGGCGGCCGTGGTGACCGGCGACGACTGCTGGCTGGTATGCCCGGCCGCCGACACCGCCCCCGCGGTGGACGGCGGCGTGCCGGAGGACCGGGTGGTGCCGTTCGGCCGGTTCTACTTCGAGTCGTCCGGTCCCACGCCCCTCACCGGTGCCGCCGACCGGCACCCCGACCTGTACGCGGCGCTCGCCACCGCGACCCGCGCCGCCGGGGCGGGGCTCCGTTACGGCGTCGAGGGGCTCGACGGCGACCCGGCCCTGCGCGAGGCCGCGGGCGACCCCGCCGCTGCCGACGCCACCGGCTGGGCGAGCCTGGTCCGCGGAGTGAAGCTCCCCGGCGAGGTGGCGCTGCTGCGCCACGCCGCCCGGCTCGCCGAGGCCGGAGTCCACGCCGCTCTGGAGATCGCCGTGGCGGGAGTGACCGAGCACGAGCTCGCCCGGGCGGTGGCCGCCACGATGGTCACCGGGGGCGCCGAGCCCCGCTTCGTGGTGGCGACCACCGGCCCGCGCTCCGCCCTGGCCGACGCCCACCCGACCGACCGGCGCTGGCGCCCCGGCGAGCTGGCCCGTTTCGACATCGGCTGCCTGTACGCCGGCTACTGGTCCGACATCGGACGCACCGCGGTGCTCGGCGCGCCCGACGCGCGCCAGGCCGGTCACTACGCGGCGATCCTCGCCGGCCTGGACGAGCAGGTCGCCCTGACCCGCCCCGGCGTGACCGCCTCGGAGGTCTTCGACGTCGCGATGCGGACGGTGCGGCAGGAGGGGGTCACGCCCTACCGCCGCCAGCACTGCGGGCACGGCATCGGCCTCGCCGTCTACGAACCGCCCATCGTCTCCCCCGGCGTGGAGACGGCGCTGGAACCGGGCATGACATTCTGCTTCGAGACGCCGTACTACAACCTCGGATGGGGCGGGATGATGGTGGAGGACACCCTGGTGGTGACCGGCGACGGAGCGGAGCTGTTCACCCGCTCGCCGAGGGAGCTGACGGTGGTGCCGGCATGACCCCGGCCTCCCGCTACCTCGGCCGGCTTGCCTGCCAGCGGTGCTCGGCGACCTACCCCGACCCCTCACTGGAGCTCGTCGGGCGCGGCTGCCCGGCCTGCGAGAAGGAGGGGGCGCCCGCCAACGTGCTCCCGGTCTACGACCTCGGCGGCCTGCGCGGCCTGCCCTGTGACCCCGCCCAGCCGGGGCTGTTCCGCCACCGCGCGCTGCTGCCGCTGGACGGTGCCACACCCGCGGTGAGCCTGGGCGAGGGCGGCACGCCGCTGGTGCCGCTCCCCCGCACCGCCGAACGCCTCGGGCTCGGCGCGGTCCTCGTCAAGGACGAGACCCGCAACCCGACCTGGTCCTACAAGGACCGGCTGGCCGCCGTGGCGGTCACCAAGGCCGTGGAACTGGGCGCCCCCGCGGTGGTCGTGGCGAGCACCGGCAACCACGGGGCGGCGGTCGCCGCCTACGCGGCGCGCGCGGGGCTGCCCTGCGTGGTGCTGACCGTGGCGGCGGTACCGGCCACGATGAAGACCCTCATGCAGGTGTACGGTGCTCGCGTCGTCGCCCTGGAGAACCCCCCGGATCGGTGGCGTCTGATGCGGCGGCTCGTCGAGGAGCGGGGCTGGCTGGCGATGTCCGGGCACGCCGACCCGCCGGTGGGGTCCATCCCCTATGGCATCGACGGCTACAAGACGATCGCCTACGAGATCGTCGCCGACCTCGGCCGGACTCCCGACCACGTGGTCGTGCCCGTCGCCTACGCCGACGGGCTGGCCGGGATCCGGCGCGGCTTCGCCGACCTCGTGGAGGCCGGGCTGGCCGACCGGATGCCGGTCCTCGTCGCGGCCGAGCCGTTCGGCCCGCACGGCACCGCTCTGGCCGCCGGCACGGACACCGCGGGACCGGTGCCGATCACCTCGTCGGTCGCGTTCTCCATCGCCTCGCCGTACGGGACCTTCCAGGGCCTGGCCGCGCTGCGGGCGACCGGCGGCCGGGCGGTGTCCGTCCCCGACGACGCGCGCATCCTCGGCGCGCAGGGCAGGCTCGGCCGGGAGGCCGGCCTGTACCTGGAGGCCTCGTCCGTCACCGCGCTGGTCGCGGTGGAGGACCTGGCCGGTTCCGGCGCGCTGCCCGCCGACGCCACGGTGGTCGTGGTCGGCACCTCCACCGGCCTGAAGGACGTCGGGGCCACCGCCGCCACCCTGCCGCCGGTGCCCGTCGTGGAACCCACGCCCGCCGCGCTCGACCGGGGGCTCGCCGCACTCGACCGGCGGGGCGGCGGCCTCGGCGCGGAGGGCGACCGATGAGACTCGCGTTCTCCATCTCCGGGCACCGCGACGCCGCCTCCGCCGTCGCGGTCGCCAGACTCGCCGAGGACGCCGGGTTCGACACCGTGTGGATCACCGAGGACTACTGCGAGCGCGGCGCCTTCGCGCTGGCCGGCGCGATCGCCGCGGTCACCGGGCGGATCCGGGTGGGCATCGGGGTGGTCAATCCCTGGACCCGCCACCCGGCGCTGATCGCCATGGAGCTCGCCGCCCTGGAGGAGATCAGCGGCGGGCGCGCGATCCTCGGCCTCGGCGCGAGCAACTCCCGCTGGATGACCGACCAGCTCGGCATCCCCTTCGACCGGCCGATCGGCCGCCTGGCCGAGGCGGTCGACGTCGTCAGGGCGATGATGACCGGCGAGCGCGTCGACCACCGGGGCGAGCACTTCCGCGTGTCGGCCGGGCTGTCCTTCACCCCGCCACGCCGCACCCCGCCGATCGTGCTGGGGGTCAAGGGTCCGCGGGCGCTGGCCCTGGCCGCCGAGCGGGCGGACGGCCTGCTGCTGTCCATCCTCTCCTCCGCGCCCTACGTCTCCTCGGTCCGCGAGCGCGTCGGAGCCGGGGTGGAACTGGCCGCCTACGTCGGCCTGTCGGTGGGCGAGGACGCGCGCGCGGCCCGCGACCGGCTGCGCCCCATGGTGGCGACCTACCTCGGCGTGCACGGCGACCACGAGATCACCAGAACCGCGGGACTCGACGCGGGGTTGTGCGCCGCGTTCCGCGAGGGGTGGCTTTCCGACGCTCCGCGCACCGACCTCGTCGACGACGCGCTGCTCGACCTGTTCGCCGCCGCCGGGACGGCCGCCGACGCCGCCGCGTCACTCGGCCGCCTGGCCGCCGCCGGCCTGGACGTGGCGGTCGTCCGCGACGACCCCGACACCGATCCGGGACGGCTCATGCACGCGGCCGTCCTCGCCACCGGCCGCTGACCCGCCTTCTCGGCCGGCCCGCCGGGACCTACCGCTCCCGGCGGGCGCTCACCGTCCATACCGGCCCGCTATGACGGATAACCCGCACGGCGCGCGAAGCGTCCCCACCAGCGAGGCTGGAGGTTATTCGATGGCATCATCCGAGATGGTCGCGGACCAGGACCTCCGTCTGGAGCTGATCCTGGTCGAGGTACTGCACCACGAGGCCGAGCACCTGGTGACCGGCTGAGCGCCCCGGTCCCGGCTCCAACGGGGGGAGCCCGGACCGGAGTCGTCCGGACGGACGACCGGGGCGTTCCACGCCGGGACACAGCCGATCGATCACGACGCCGAGGCCGGCGGCGAGCTGCTCCACACCCCGCGGACCTGTCTGCGGCTGGATTCCGGACAGCACACGACGTCCCAGGCTCTGCACACGCACCGCGACAGCCCGCGATACCGGCTCGCCCAGATCGGCAAGCTGCTCCAAGCCGGCCTGGACCACCTTGACACCTCGCTGATCCGCGACCTGGCGTACCGGGCGTACGACCCGGTGGGCGGGTGACGCCGGCTCAGCGGTCGCCCTCGCCGCGTGCGGCGAGGGCCTCGCCCAGCTCGTCGGCGTGCCGCAGGGTACGGATCAGGAACGGCACCGCGAACGCGATGACCGAGCGCTGCGCCCCACGGGCCCTCGCCGCCTCGCCCACCTCAGCGGCGATCTTGGACAGCACGGCCACCGACTGCAGGGTGAGCCCGACGAGCAGGCCGACCCGGTCCGGACGCACCCCGAACCGCCGCAGCGACCGCAGCCCGCGCCCGACGGCGGACACCACGTCGTCGACCCTGGTGGTGATCGTGAACAGGTTCGCCGCGGTCAGCGCGGCCACGATCCGCAGGCATACCAGCACGGCCGCGTCCAGGCCGAGCAGCCACCACTGCAGCGCGAACATGAACGCCACCAGCGTCCCGAGCGTGCGGGCGAGGCGCAGGCAGCGCCCGGGCGAGACCCGTGCCAGCGCGTATCCCAGGACCACGACGGCGCAGATCCCGCCGAGCCAGGCGGGAGAGCGCAGGACGAACACCACCGCCGCGAGCCCGAGCAGGGCGAGGAGCTTCCAGCCGGCCGGTGTCCGGTGCAGCGGGCTCGATCCCGGCTCGTACCATCCGCCCACCATCAGCCGACGAGCTTCCGGTAGTGGCGCAGCGCGGGTTCCGGCTCGTCGTCGGCCACCACCCGGCCCCCGTCGAGCACGATCACCCGGTCGAAGTCGCCGAGCAGGTCGAGATCATGGGTAACCAGCACCACCCGCTGCCTCAGCCCCGCGAGCAGGGCGCAGAACCGCCTCTTGTTCCGCAGGTCGAGCAGCGTCGTCGGCTCGTCACAGACGAGCACGTCGGGGTCGAGCACGAGCATCCCGCACAGCGCGAGCAACTGCTTCTGCCCGCCGGAGAGCTGGTGCGCGGGGTGGTCCGCGTAGCCGCCGAGCCCGTGTTCGGCCAGGATCTCGGCCGCCCGCGCGGCCCGCTCCCCGGCGGAAAGCCCGCTGCGCCGCAGGGAGAAGGCGACGTCCTCCCCCGCGGTCGGCATCACGATCTGGCTGTCCGGATTGGTGAAGACGAACCCGACGCGCCGCCGTACCTCACGGCCCTTGCGGCTCGGGTCGAGCCCGTCGACCAGCACCCGGCCCGCGCTCGGCAGCACCAGGCCGTTGATCATGCGGGCCAGGGTGGACTTGCCGGAACCGTTCGCGCCGACGAAGGCCACCCGCCGCTCGGACAGGCGGAGGTTCACCTCGGACAGCACGACCCGCTCGCCGTAGCTGTGCCCGACATTCTCGAACTCGATCACGGAGCCGTCTTCCACCTCGTCCGGGAGCGGGGGATCACGAGCGTCATCCGGTCCGCGTCACCGGTCTCGCCGACAGGCCCGGCAGGGCGCGATGCACCACGCCGGCGATCAGCGCGGCGGCCACCACCTTGACCAGATCACCCGGCACGAAGATCAGCGACTGCAGCGCGGCCGCCGGCAGGTCCCCGATGTACACGCCGAGGAAGGGGATGCCGATCAGGTAGTCGGCGGCCAGCCCTGCCACGTTGGCCAGCAGCAGCACCGGCAGCCCGACGCGCCTGGCGCGCGACACGATCAGACCTGCGACCAGCGCCGACAGGACCCAGCCGATCAGGAATCCACTGCTCGGCACGGAGAACGAGGCGATACCACCCCGCCCGCCGGAGAGCAGCGGCAGGCCGATCGCGACCAGCCCGAGGAACAGCACGACGGACGCGGCGCCACGGCGTGCGCCCAGGATGCTGCCGGCCAGCAACGGTCCGGCGTTCTGGATCACGATGGGGACGCTCGAACCGCCGACGTAGATTCCGGGAAAGATCCCGAGCACTGCGATGAAGGCGGCGAAGACGACCGTACGGGCAAGATCGACGGCGGGCAGGGGGGAGTGGGACTCTGACACAGAGGACACGATATCCGCTGGTCATCCAACAGATACAGCGGTCCTTCCCCGGCCGGTCGCGGCGCCTCCTCCCAGCGGGAGGGCACGTCCCTTCGGCCGTCCGCCGTGACGGGCGGTCCATTGCGAAACGCTTGCAAGATGAATGTTTCATGCTCGTCGCACGCCTTTTCGAAGCTTTGGCAGGTCATCCCCGTACCGGAAGTCGGCGCTGGTGGCCGCCTACCTTCGAGCGGCCGCCGATGTGATACTTCCGGTGCCGGGAAACACACTTCGTTGATGCCGCAGGAGAATTGATGCGCAGAGTGCGAGCTTTACTCGTTTCGGTCTTCCTGGCCACCGGCCTGGCATTGTCCGTTGGCGTGCTGCCCGCGCAGGCCGCCACACTCAGGAACGTCTACTACTACGACTGGGACTGCCACCGGGTCGGGAACCTCGGCATCCAGGAGGGCTGGTGGACCTCCTACACCTGCACCCCTCAGAACGGCCTCTGGTTCCTCTACGCGTGACGCCTCCCCGGCACGCCCGCCTGCCGGCCGGCTGCCGGGAGCGGAGGATCCAGGACCCGGCGGTCGCTCCGGTGGCCGCCGGACCAGGACGCGACGTCCGATCCGGCGGCCACCGCGCGTCACGGGCGTGCGAGAAGGGTCGCGATCCCCTGCCCCACGCCGACGCACATCGTGGCGATGGCGTGCTCGTGTCCCTCGTCGGCCATGGTCATCGCGGCGCTCAGCGCCAGGCGGGCGCCGCTCATGCCGAGCGGGTGGCCGAGCGCGATCGCGCCACCGTGCGGGTTGACGTGTTCGGCGTCATCGGGCAGCCCGAGCCCGCGCAGCACCGCCAGGGACTGGGCGGCGAAGGCCTCGTTGAGCTCGATGGTCCCGACCCGGTCCAGGCCGACACCGGTCCGCTCGGTGAGCCGCCGCACCGCGGGTACCGGGCCGATGCCCATGACCCGCGGCGCCACGCCCACGCTCGTCGTCGCGACGATCCGCGCCAGAGGTTCCAGGCCGTGGCGTGACACCGCCCGCTCCGAGGCCAGGAGCAGGGCGGCGGCGCCGTCGTTGACCCCTGAGGAGTTGCCCGCGGTGACGGAGCCCCCCTCGAAGAGGGGCCGCAGCGCGGCGAGCCGCTCCAGCGAGGTCTCGCGGGGATGCTCGTCGTCGGCGACGATCACGGGGTCGCCCTTGCGCCGGGGCACCGGCACGGGGACGATCTCGCGCCCCAGACGTCCGCTCGCCTGTGCCTTCGCCGCCCGTTCCTGGGAGCGCAGCGCGAAGGCGTCCTGGTCCTCGCGGCTGATGCCGTGGTCGTCTGCGACGTTCTGCGCGGTGCGCGGCATGGCGTCCGTGCCGTACGTCCGCTGCATCTCGGGGTTGACGAAGCGCCAGCCGATCGTCGTGTCGTGGATCTCCGCGGTACGGCCGAAGGCGGTGGCCGCCTTCGGCTGCACGAACGGCGCCCGGCTCATGCTCTCCGTGCCGCCCGCGATGACGAGGTCGGCGTCGCCCGCGACGATGGCGCGGGCTCCATATGCCACGGCGTCGAGGCCGGACCCGCAGAGCCGGTTCACCGTCACCCCCGGCACGGCCACCGGCAGGCCGGCCAGCAGGGCGGCCATCCGGGCGACGTTGCGGTTGTCCTCCCCCGCCTGGTTGGCGCAGCCGAAGACGACCTCGTCGGTCGCCTCCCAGTCGATACCGCCGTACCGGGTGGTCAGCTCGCGGACGACGTGGGCCGCGAGGTCGTCGGGGCGTACCTCGGCGAGGGCGCCGGCGTACCTGCCGACAGGGGTGCGGACCCCGGAGACGAGGTAGGCGGCGCGGGTGGCGCTCATCCGCGGCCTCCGAAAGAGCGCGCGCGGCCCGCACCGGTGAGCGCCCGGTCCTCCCCCTTGGTGATGAGCGGCGGTACGCCGGTCCCGTGGAGCTCGGCCATCGGCTGTTCCTTCCGGATCGATTCCGCGCGACCCGTGCCGGTAGCGCCTGGCCTTGCCAAGATACTCAGGCACTCCGTGATCGATTCACTCGGCCTGTACCTAGCCGCTCATCGGCCTCGGCCGAGCGGTCACACCGAGCACGGCGATGACACCGGGTCCCAACCGTTCTACGGAGCCAGCGCCGGTGGCGGGGTGCGCTCTCGCCTGAGGGGGGCGCCCCGGTGCCGTGGACCGTTCACGGCACCGGGGCGGGCCGGCCTCAGCCGACGCGGCAGGAGCGGGACATCGACCGGGCGGATGTCGCGTCGGGCCGTGGAACCCCGCGGGGGCCGCGACGACTGGTCCACCGGGCATTCGCCGACGGCGGTGCCCGGCGTCGGCGGCCCGCCGGATATCAGGTGGTGCAGTTCGTGCCGTTGAGGGTGAACGATGCCGGTACACCGGTGTTGCCGGTGTGGCCGGCCTGGAAGCCGAACGAGGTCGAACCGCCCGCCGGGATGGCCGCGTTGTAGCTCATGTTCCTCGCGGTCACGGCGCCGCTCCCGGGCGTGATCGTGGCGTTCCACGCCGAGGTGACGGTCTGGCCCGAAGGAAGCGTGAAGCCCAGGGTCCAGCCGTTGATCGCGGAGCTGCCGGTGTTGGTGACGATCACCGAGGCGGTGAGGCCGGTGTTCCACGCGTTGGTGGTGTAGGCGACCCGGCAGGGCGCGGTTCCCGGGGTGGGGGTCGGGGTGGGGGTCGGGTTCGGCGAGGGCGTGCCGTCCAGGCCGAAGAACGAGACGACCATCGCGGCCTGGCCGCCCAGCGGCAGGTTGTGCCCCACCCCCTGGAGGCTGATGGCCTCGACGGCGGACCCGTACCGGGTGCGGGTCCAGGTCGGCTGGGGATTGTCGGTGGAGGTGGGGGTCTGGGAGAGGCCGTGGACGTTGGTCCACTGCTTGATCTCCTCGGTGAAGTTCGGGTAGCGCAGCGTCGTGTCCTCGGTGCCGTGCCAGACCTGCATCCTCGGGCGCGCCCCCGTGTAGCCCGGATAGGCACCGCGGACCAGGTCTCCCCACTGCTGCGGCGTCTTCGTCACCTGCCCGTTGGCGCAGGCGCTGTTCCACGTCGAGCCGTCGGTCGTGGCGAAGCAGCCGAACGGCACACCCATGAACGCCGCCCCGGCCTTGAACACATCGGGGTAGTCGCCCAGCAGGACGTTGGTCATCATGCCGCCGGAGGAGGCGCCCGTGACGAACACCCGGCCGGTGTCGGCGTTGTAGCGGGACGTCACGTAGTTGACCATCGACACGATGCCGACGGGGTCGCTGTTGCCGTTGCGGGTGAGGGCTCCGGGCGAGTAGACGTCGAAGCAGGAGCCACTGCGGGTGGCCGACGGGTAGATGACGATGAAGCCGTACCGGTCGGCCAGCGACGCGAACTCGGTGCCGGAGTAGAACGCCGGCCCCGACCCGGTGCAGTAGTGCACGGCCACCAGGATCGCGGGACGCGCGGCGACGTTGTTCGGGACGTACAGGTGCATGCGAAGGTTGGTCGGGTTCGTGCCGAAGCCTGTCACCTCGACGAGCGAGGCGGCCCCGGCTGGCGGCGCCGTCATCAGGCCGACGGCGACGAGCAACGCCGCCACGATGCCCAGGAGTCGTTTCATCTGCTCTCCTCTTCTTGAAACCTTCTGAGCATCACAGAAATATTTCAACCATCAAGCGCCATTAAGATCACATCAAGCTGACCTGGAAATGCGTAATCAGGGGAGTGAAAGTTTCGGAATACCTCACATCTGAATGGCCGTCAGAACGCGGTGGAGCCGCGCCGAGAGCGCGCACCAGATACGCTCACCGATCACTTCGGACACGACGCCGCTCGTGGAGGTTCAACGGCATGCGGATCCCGCTGCCCGACGGCGCGGGCTTCGAGATCGAGAGGCGGTGGGGGCACATCGGCCGGCCGGTGCCCGCGACCCTGGTCTACGCGCTGGGCGCTCCCGGGCGGAAGTGACAGGCGGCGCACGACGACACCCATCAGCCTGCCCGGCGCCACGTAGCCGGACTGCCGTGAGTCGTACGACCATTTCGGATTGTCGCCGAGAACGACGAGGTGGCCGGCGGGAACGGTCGGCTCGGGAACGGAACGCAGCGCCGGGCACTCTCGCCGCGGCACGAGGTCGCCGGGAACCGCGATCGCCCGCTTGATCATCCATCGGGGAACATCGACGCGGACGGGATCCTCAGGCGATCCCCGGCCGCCCGCCTCGGCTTCCAGTTCCTGCCGCGCGCGGTCAGGTAGCGCGGCGAAGACCACGACCTGGCCGGGCCGCACTGCGGGGACCGGGACCCGTCGGATCAGCACCCGCTCGCCGTCACCGTAGGTGGGATGCATGCTCAGCCCGTTCACCGTGATCACTACGTAGCGACGGCGCAGCCACAGCAGTGTGGCGGCGGCGAGGAGCAGTGGACCGCACACCGCCACGACGGCGACCGGCCGGGCGCTCATCGCCGCTCCCCGCTGAGATCGGCGGAGTCCACCGGGGTCTCCCGCGCGGCGACGTAGCCGGCCGCCTGCAGGGCGAACATCCGGGCGTAGGCGCCGCCCGCGGCCATCAGTTCCGGGTGGTCGCCCTGTTCGATGATCTCCTCGCCGGAGATGACGACGATGAGATCGGCGTCCCGTACGGCGCCGAGCCGATGGGTGATGAGCACGCTGGTACGACCGGCTCGCACCTGCCGCAGCCTCGTGTGGACGTCGTGCTCGGCCTCGGCGTCCAGTCCGGCGCTGGGCTCGTCCAGAATCATCAGGTCCCGGTCTTCGCGCAGGAAGGCCCTGGCCAGCGCCACCCGCTGCCACTGCCCGCCCGACAACGTGACGCCGACCTGCGGGTCGTCGTCGATGGACGCGCTCGCGAACGTCCGGGTCAGCAGCGTGTCGTAGCCGTGCGGCAGCGCCGCGAGGGTGTAATGGACGCCGGCGTGGCGGGCCGCGCCCTCGATCCGGGAGGTGTCGCCGATCGCGCCCAGATCGCCCATCGCGATGTTGTCCGCGGCGCTGAAGTCGTACGCCACGAAGTCCTGGAAGACCGCGCCGACGCGCTCACGCAACTCGGTGACGGGCACATCCCGGATGTCCACACCGTCCCACCGGATCGTGCCCTTCGTCGGGTCGTAGAACCGGCACAGCAACTTGACCAGCGTGCTCTTACCGGCCCCGTTGCGGCCGACCAGCGCCACCGAGCGGCCGTACGGGATGTACAGGTCGACGCCGCGCAGCACCCAGGGATGCTCGTCGCTGTAGCGGAACCACACGTCGCACAACTCGATGCCGTGGCGCAGCGGCGGCAGACTCCGCGATGCCACCGGCTCCGGGAGATCCGGGCAGGCCCCGACGATCGCGACGTAGTGATCGAAGAGCAGCAGTTGCCGATGAGTCATGGCGGTGGTGCGAACCAGGCCGCCCAATGCGCTCTGCACACCGGCCGTCGCCGCGACGAAGACGGACACGTCGCCGACGGTGAACCCCTGCCGGCCCGCGACCACCAGGATCCAGATCAGCCCGCCGCCGGAGATGAGCGCCGACGCCAGAGCCAGGACGCCCTGGGTGGCCAGCTCCCGCCGGTCCATGTCCCGGTGCGCGGCGTCGGCCGTCCGCAGCTGGTCGTTCATCCGGCCGCGCAGGTAGGGGCCGAGGCCGAACAGCCGGATCTCCTTGGCGGCGTCGACCGTCGTGAGCAGGTTGCCGTAGAAGAACCGCCACCGTTCGGCGGGTCCGATCCGCACCATCATCTCGGCCCGCCGCCGGGAGGCCCGGAGCTCGACGATCAGTGCGGGAATCGCGGCCGCCACGACGACCGCCGTGAACACCGGGCTGATCACCGCCAGCGAGCCGACGAATCCGGTGAGGGTGATCGCGTCGCGGCCCAGACCGAACACCGAGTTCACGATCTGCCCGGCCGAGTCGGCGCTCCGCTGCGCGAGCCGCAACCGGTCCAGGAAGGCCGGGTCCTCGAACCTGCCCAGGCCGGCGAACCCCTCCACGGCGGTGAACAGCTCGTCCTGGGCACGCAGTCCGACCCGCCGGTCCACCTCTCCCTGCAGATACCGGCCGAGTTGCGCGCTCACCGCGCCGATCACCCCGACGCAGGCCAGGCCGATCGCGAGACCGACCACGACGCCGACCGGTCCCGGGGAGACCAGGCGGTCGAGAACAATCTTGGTTGACCACGCCGCCACGATCGGGATGACTCCGCCTGCCACGGCGATCGCCGAGAAGCCCAGCATCTGGCCCGGTGCGGAACGCCACACCAGCCGCAGCGCCTTCGTCCCGCTGACCAGCAGTGCCCGTCGGCCAGGCCGGACACCGCCGGGGGCGGCCTGGCCGACGCTCACGACTGCGCCGCGACCAGGAGCCGGTCCAGGTCGGATGTGACCGCCCGCACCACGCCGTCGGCGTCGACCAGGCAGAACGCCGGGAAGGCATGCACCGTGAAAGCCGTCGCCACAGGGTGCTCCTCGCCCTCCAGCACGACCCGGGCGACCGGTGCCAGCGCCTCGGCCATCTCCTTCGCCTCGACGCCCCCCGACTGTGTTCCCGCCGTTCCCGCCGTTCCCGCCGTTCCCGCCGTTCCCGCAGGCTCCTTGGTCTCGTCGACGACGACCGCGAGGATCCGCTGCCGGTCAAGAGACCGTTCCCGGGCGAGCTCGACGAAGACCGGCACCTTCTCCCGGCACGGCCCGCAGCCGGGGCTGAAGAAGGCCACCACGGTCTCCCCGGCCAGCAGGTCGCGGGAGACCGGCTCGCCGTCAGTGGTCGTCGCGGCGAACTCACCGACCCGCTCCCCGAGCACCGGGAAGGGATCGTTGCTCCGGGAGTCACCCAGGAGTTTTTCCAGGTGCGCCGTGTGCTCCCGGAGCCGCCGGATGACTCCGAAGGTCAGCAGCAGATCCAGCAGGCACAGCATCCCCACCAGGAGCACCGCGGCGGTGAGAAACGGCATCGTGTTCCCTTCGCTATGATTCCCGGCGCTCGTTGGCGGGGGTCACGAACAGATCGGCCAGGTCATCGAAGCGGACCACCAGCGCGGCGGCCACCAGCGCGGCACCGACCGCGATGGCCACGCCGGCGGGGTGAACCCGCTCCCCACGCCCTTCGGCTGTGATCAGTCCGCCGAGTGCGACCGCCAGCAACACCCCATTGCGCACCAAATGCCGACGAGAGAGCGGTGCCGATGACGGGCCGAAACACCGGCATTCCGTACGGACACCGCGGCGCAGGGTCGCCACGATGGCCACGCTGAAGCAGAGGAGCAGGAGAGCCGCCACGCCGAACCCGGCACGGGCGGTCGACGGCAAGGCGACCAGCACGGTGATCGCCACCTCGGCGGCGACGACCATCATCCCTGCGGTCCTGGCTGCGGTGCCGCTCACCTGAGACGCCCGGACCGAGGTGGCGAGCAGCGTCCGCGTCGCCGCCAGGAACTCGCCGAACGCCTTGCGGCTGCGCACCTTACTCAACGCCGACAGCGCGAAGACGGCGACGGTCAGGCAGGCGCAGCCGATGGAGAGGTAGTTCACCGAGGTCAGCAGCAGGCGTCCCAGTCGCTGCACCGCAGGCAGGTCCCACCGGACGTGCAGTCGGTGCAGCGGTAACACTTAACGCAGTTCTTGCAGCTGTAGTAATAGTTGTAAGCGCAGTTGCACGTACAGCTTCCGGCGGAAGCCTCCGCCCTGGGGACGAAGCGGGTGAGTAACCGGTCGCTGAGCCTCTCGATGACCGACAACACAGGTCTCTCCTTCACACCTTCAGGTTGGGTTTCGTCGGCAGGCTGGAGGGACTCGACGGGCGGCGGTCGCGAGTCCGATGGGCCGGAATGGCCTTGCGCCAGCCTGTCAAGCCACCCGAAATGAAACACTAAGTCCGCAATATGGTTAAGGAGAGTACATATCGGGTTTCTAGACGATGTCACCATATTTTTACCCCTGTGGACTTTCGCGTCAAGAGGTATGTTCTGTGACCGGATATTAGATTTTTGCTAGCCAATTCAGGTCATTGATTCACTCCGTAATACACCAGTATCGCCAGAAACGCCCCCCGGGGTTTCGGCTGACGTTCACGCTGTCGGCGCTCGTCGCGCCTTCTCCGCCACCGCCGAGATCTCAAACTCGCCGGTAGCGGATCGCGGCCGCGCAAGGCCGGTCGCCCCTTTTCAGCCAGGACCAAAAGGTGTTGCGGCCGGAATTCGATCGGGGCACTCTTACCGCCGGGGGCACGGTGGCGTCGGTGCGGCAAAGGACGGACACGCGGGCCGACGCTTCGCCTCGCAGGCTGTGTCCGAAGGCCTTCAGGAAAGCCTGGGCCGCGTATCCGCTGAAGATCTCACCGACGCCACCGGAACCCCCGACAGACAACGACGGCCACCTCGCCGATCTCCAGGACAGTGGCAGCACGAAGTCCAAGCCCCGTCGTCGGCGGCTTTCGCACTGAACGGAACCGCCTGCACCACCCTTCGAGCCCGCCCCGGAGCCGGATCGGCCTGGAGCGCTTCGTTCGGAAGTGGTCACGAGCTCACGGCCGGGCGCCTTGCGATCCGCCGCCGAAACCGGTGACCTCACCGGTCAGAAACGGATACTTTGTCGCTCGGCGACTCCGCGCGAGGCAGGATCCCGGTCGTCCGAACTCCCCGGGGTGTCCCAGGCGTCCGAGGGAGCGGCCACGACCGCGACAGCCGTGATCACAAGACCTCTGCCCACCAGCCAGCGACCGGAGAACTCCGTCAACTCGACACCGTCGCTCAGCCTCGGTCCCTCGCCCAGCAGCCGGGCCTGGAAGCCGCCCCAGACCGGATCGAAGGTGATCGACGCCTCCGTGAAGTCGAGGCGCGGTTCCCGCAGCGGGGCCAGTGGGAACCACGCCTTGTAGACGGACTCCTTGGCGCTGAACAGCAGCCGGTCCCACCGCACCGATGGGTCGCGCCGCAGCAGGTCCGTCACCCGGCGCAGCTCCTCGTCGACCGTGATGACCTCCAGGACACCGGAGGGCAGCGGCTTGTTCGGCTCGGCGTCGATCCCCAGGGTCGCGACGTCGTCGGCCCGGGCGACGGCGGCGGCACGGTATCCGGCGCAGTGGGTGATGCTGCCGACGACCCCCGAGGGCCAGACCGGTGCGCCCTTCGCTCCCGGCAGCACCGGCACCGGCGGGTATCCCAGATGGCCCAGGGCGTCGCGGGCGCACCAGCGCGCCGTGGTGAACTCGCGGCGGCGCTTCTCCACCGCCCCGCTGATCACTGCCTCCTCGGCGAGGAACAGGGCGCACGGCCGCGAATCGTCGAACGCCTCCGACGAGATGATCCCGCAGGGCAGCAGAGCCTCGATCATGGCGTGAGTTCGGAGGCCGGTGCGGCCGGCCGTGCCGGACGGGAGGCCCCGCCCCGATTCTCGGCGCAGGCGACATGCGGGGCGATCACCGGCGCCTTCATGATCTGGCCGGCTTCCGCACGACCCGGAACGGTGACGGGTTCACGACAGGCCGAGCTCGTTGTCGAGGATCTCGAACATCTCGCTGTCCGTGGCCGAATCGAGGTCGAAGTCCGTGCCGCTGGAATCGTGCGACAGCGCCGCCCATTTGGCCTTCAAGATATCCAGCCGCGCCGCGACCTGCTTGTGCACATCGATGTCGACGGTCATCTCGGTGAAGGCCTTCTCCAGTTTCGCGAGCTCGGCCAGGAGCGCCGCGGACCCCGTCAGCTCGGTCAGGCCGAGCCGGTCGAGCAGGTGGTCCACGAGAGCGAGCGGCGTGGGGTGGTCGAACACCAGGGTGACCGGCAGGCGCAGCCCGGTGGCGCCGTTCAGCCGGTTGCGCAGCTCGACGGCGGTGAGCGAGTCGAAGCCCAGTTCCTTGAAGGCGCGGTCCGGTTCGACGGAGTCGGCTCGGGCATGCCCGAGCACGCCCGCCACCTGGACGCGTACGAGATCCAGGAGCACCTCGGCACGCTCGGCGGCACCGAGCGTGGTCAGGCCGCGCACCAGGGTCTCCGGTTCCTGTCGCCGCCCGCCCGTGGCCGTACGGCGCCTGGCGGATACCAGGCCCCGCAGCAGCGGCGGAACGTCCTCACCCGCCCGCAGCGCCGGCAGGTCGAGCCGGACCGGCGCCAGCACCGGGCGGTCCACGGCGACGGCCGCGTCGAACAGCCGGAGCCCCTGCCTCACCGACAGCGGGCGGATACCCGCGCGCGCCATCCGCCGCCGATCGGTGTCGTCAAGCCCGCCGGTCATGCCACCGGTCATCCCGGTGTCCTGCGCCCAGGGCCCCCAGGCCAGCGACGTCGCGGGCAGCCCGGCGGCCCGCCGGTGGTGGGCCAGGCCGTCGAGGAAGGCGTTGGCCGCGGCGTAGTTGCCCTGTCCCGCGCCCCCGGCCAGGCCGGCCACCGACGAGAAGAGCACGAACGCGGTGAGATCCATGCCCTGGGTGAGCTCGTGCAGGTGCCAGGCGGCACCCGCCTTGGGCAACAGCACGGTGTCCAGCCGCTCAGGCGTCAGGGAGGGAATCGTCGCGTCGTCCAGCACCCCTGCCGCGTGGACGACCGCGGTCAGCGGATGCTCGGCGGGGACGGCGGCCAGCAGTCCTGCGAGCGCGTCCCGGTCGGACACGTCGCACGTGGCGATGGTGACCTCGGCACCGTACCTGGCCAGCTCGTCCCGCAGCGCGGGGGCGCCCGGCGCCTCCGGCCCCCGGCGGCCCGCCAGCAGCAGATGCCGTACCCCGTGCCCACTCACCAGATGCCGCGCCACCTCGACGCCGAGACCGCCCGTACCACCGGTGATCAGCACCGTGCCCTCGGGGTCCCACCGCCGTGCGGTGTCGCCGTCGTCCTCGCCCGGCGCCACCGGCGCCAGGCGCGCCACGCTCAGCACCCCGTCGCGCACCGCGACCTGCGGCTCACCGCAGGCCAGCACGGCCGACAGCAGCGCCTTGGACGGCTCCCCCGGCAGGTCGAGGTCGACGAGCACGAACCTGCCGGGGTCCTCCGCCTGCGCGGCACGGACCAGACCCCACACGGCGGCCCCCGCCAGGTCGATCACACGGCCGTGGTCTGGGACGTGGTCCGGGTCGTGGTCTGGGACGGTGACCGCGCCGCGCGTCACCACGATGAGAGGGGTGTCGCCGAACCGGTCCTCCGCGAGTCGGCGCTGCAGGAGGCCCAGAACTCGGGCGGTGGACTCGCGCACCGCGGCGACGACGTCCATGGGTCGGGCGGAGTCCGCGGTGAGGAACGAGCCCACATCCACGGCCACGGCACGCGGCGCACCGTCCCGCACCGCGTCCGGTGCCCCCGCCGGCCGGGCGGCGAGCAGGCCGTCCGGCGCGGCGAGGTCCCCGGTCAGCACCGCCATGTCCAGCACCGTCACGTCCAACTCCGCGACGGAGATCGGCTCCTCGGACAGAGGTGTCCACTCCAACTGGAACAGCGCGTCCCGTGGTGCTCGACGGTCACCGTCGGCGGCCGGCCCGCCGGGCGGTGCCGGGCGTGACACCAGCGACTCGGCGGTGAGCACGGGCGCTCCCGCCAGGTCCACCGCGGTCACCGACACCGCGTCCGCACCGGTCCTGGTCACGCGCACGCGCAGTATCGTCGCACCGCCGGCGTGCAGGTGCACCCCGCCCCACGCGAACGGCAGGCGTCCCGCCTCAGGCTCGGCCGCCTCCAGGAACGGCACCGCGTGCAAGGCGGCGTCCAGCAGCGCCGGGTGCACGCCGTACGCGTCGGCGTCGCCGACCTGCTCCGGCAGGGCGATCTCCGCGAACACCTCGTCGTCGCGCCGCCAGACCGCGCGCAGCCCCTGGAACACCGGCCCGTAGGCGAACCCGCCTTCGGCGAACCGGTCGTAGAGGCCGTCCAGCTCGACGGCGGACGCTCCCCGCGGCGGCCACACCTCGGTGTCGAACTCCCAGGCCCGGCCCGCGGTCGCGCGGTCGCCGCCGGAGAGAACACCGGTCGCATGCCGTACCCATGGCTCGTCATCGGCGGCGTCGGCGGGCCGCGCGTAGACGCCGAGCTCGCGGTGGCCCGACGCGTCGGGCGCGCCCACCGACACCTGTACGGCCATCGCGTCCCGCTCGCCGAGCACGAGCGGGGCGGCCATGGTGAGTTCCTCCACCCGGTCGCACCCGGCCTGGTCTCCGGCCCGGATGGCGAGTTCCAGCAACCCCGCGCCGGGGAAGACCACCGCCCCGCCGACGGCGTGGTCCGCGAGCCACGGGTGCGACCGCAGCGAGAGGCGGCCGGTGAGCACGACGCCGTCCGACCCGGCCAGCTCCACCGCCGCTCCCAGCAGCGGGTGCGCCGCCGCGGCGAGCCCGAGCTCCCGGGCGTCTCCGACCCGCCGCCCGCTCGGCCAGAACCATCGATGCTGGAAGGCGTACGTCGGCAGGTCCACCCGGCGGGCACCGGCGAACGCGGTCCCGAACACCGCCGGCCAGTCCACCGCGACACCGTGCGTGTGCAACCTCGCCACCGCCGTCATGATGGCGGTCTGCTCGTCGTGGTCCCTGTGGAGCGCCGGGACCAGCACCGCGCCCACCTGGGTCGGCCCAGCCGACACGGTGTCCTCGGCCATCGCCGTGAGCACCCCGTCGGGTCCCAGTTCGAGGTATGCGGTGACCCCTTGCCTCTGCAGCGTCCCCACGCCGTCGGCGAACCTGACCGCGCCCCGTACCTGCCGCACCCAGTAGTCCGGCGAGCACAGCTCCTCGGCCGATGCCGGCTCGCCGGTCACGTTCGAGACCACCGGGATCCGCGGCGGCGCGAAGACCAGGCTCTCGGCCACCCGCCGGTACTCCGCCAGCATCGGCTCCATCAGCGGCGAATGGAACGCGTGGCTCACCCTCAGCCGCGTCGTCCTGCGCCCTTCGGCCTCCAGCCGGGCGGCGATCCGGGCGACCGGCCCCTCGGCACCCGCGATCACCACCGAAGCGGGGCCGTTCACCGATGCGACGGAGACCTCGTTCTCGTGCCCGGCGAGAAGCGGCAGCACCTCCTGCTCCGGAGCCTGGACGGCGACCATCGCCCCGCCCGGCGGCAGCGCCTGCATCAGCCGGGCGCGCGCCGCCACCAGCCGGCACGCGTCCTCCAGCGACAGCACACCGGCCACGTGCGCGGCCGTGATCTCGCCGATCGAATGCCCGGACAGGAAGTCCGGCTCGACGCCCCAGGACTCCACCAGCCGGAACAGCGCCACCTCCAGCGCGAACAGCGCCGGCTGGGTGTAGCCGGTCTGGTCCAGCAGCCCGGTGTCGCCGAACATCACCTCGCGCAGCGGGTGGTCCAGTTCGGGATCCAGGTGGGCGAGCACGGCGTCGAAAGCCTCGGCGAACGCCGGGAACCGCTCGTACAGCCCGCGGCCCATTCCGGCCCGCTGCGCGCCCTGCCCGGTGAACAGCAGCGCGAGCCTGCCCGGCCGCGTGCCACGTCCGTGGACCACCCCGGGCGCCGAATGCCCGTCCGCCACCGCCGCCAGGCCCGCCGGCAGCTCGTCCCGGTCACCGGCCAGCACCACCGCCCGATGCTCGAACGCCGAGCGGGTCGTCGCCAGCGAGAAGCCGATGTCCACGGGGGAGGCGTCCGGATCGTCCTGGATCCGCGACAGCAGGCGTGCCGCCTGGGCCCGCAGCGCGTCACTCGTCTTCCCCGAGAGCAGCAGGGGCACCACACCCGGTACGGCACCCGGCGCCGAACCGGTTGCCGCGTCCACGGTCGGCGGCACCTGTTCGAGGATCACGTGTGCGTTGGTCCCGCTGATGCCGAACGACGACACCCCGGCCCGCCGTGGCCGCCCGACCTGTGACCAGGGGCGGTGCTCGGTGAGCAGCTCCACCGCGCCCTGGCCCCAGTCCACGTGCGACGAGGGCGCGTCCACGTGCAGCGTGCCCGGCAGCACTTCGTGGCGCATCGCCATGACCATCTTGATCACACCGGCGACGCCCGCGGCGGCCTGGGTGTGGCCGATGTTCGACTTGATCGAGCCCAGCAGCAGCGGGCGGTCATCCGGCCGGTCCTGCCCGTAGGTCGCCAGCAGCGCCTGCGCCTCGATCGGGTCGCCCAGTCTCGTCCCGGTCCCGTGCCCCTCCACCACGTCCACGTCCGCCGCTGCCAGCCCGGCGCCGGCCAGTGCCTGGCGGATCACCCGCTGCTGCGACGGACCGTTCGGCGCGGTCAACCCGTTGGAGGCGCCGTCCTGGTTCACCGCCGACCCGCGCATGACGGCCAGCACCTGGTGGCCGTTGCGCCGCGCGTCGGACAGACGTTCCAGCACCAGCATCCCGACGCCCTCGGACCAGCCGACCCCGTCGGCGGCCTCGGAGAAGGACTTGCACCGGCCGTCGCCGGCCAGCCCGCCCTGAGCGCTGAAGTCGATGAACGCCCCCGGGGTGGCCATCACGGTCACCCCACCGGCCAGCGCCAGCGAGCACTCACCCGAGCGCAGTGCCTGCGCGGCCAGGTGCATCGCCACCAGTGAGGAGGAGCACGCGGTGTCCACGGTCACCGCCGGCCCTTCCAGGCCGAGCGTGTAGGACAGCCGGCCGGACACGACGCTGCCGGCCGTACCGGTGCCCATGAAGCTCACCACGTCCGGCGGGAAATCGGCGCTCGTCGCGTAGTCGTGGTACATGACCCCGGCGAACACGCCCGTGTGGCTGCCGCGCAGCGAGACCGGATCGATCCCGGCCCGCTCGACCGCCTCCCAGGACACCTCAAGAAGCAGCCGCTGCTGCGGATCCATCGCCAGCGCCTCACGCGGCGAGATCCCGAAGAACCCGGGATCGAACTCCCCGGCGTCGTGCAGGAAGCCACCCTCACGCACGTAGCTGGTGCCCCGGCGCTCGCGGTCGGGATCGTACAGCGACTCCAGATCCCAGCCACGAGAGGCCGGGAACGCCGAGATCGCGTCCGCGCCTTCGGTGACCAGCCGCCACAGGTCCTCGGGGGAGGTCACTCCGCCCGGGTACCGGCATGCCATCGACACGATCACCACGGGATCGTCACCGGCCGAGGTGTCCGTCTGCGCGACCGCCCGCGCGGCCACCGAGCCGCCGTGCTCGCCCAGCAACTCCGCCAGCAGGAACTCCGTCAGCGCCGTGACGTTCGGGTAGTCGAACACCAGTGTCGCGGGCAGGCGCAGCCCGGTGGCCGCGGACAGCCTGTTGCGCACCTCGACGGCGGTCAGCGAGTCGAAGCCCATGCTCTGGAAGCTGCTCAGCGGCTCGATCGCGTCGCCGTCCGCGTGGCCCAGCACCAGGGCGATCTGGTCGCGGACCAGCTCCAGCAGGGCGGCCGTCCGCTCACCCGCCCCGAGCGGCGCGACGCGATCGGCGAGCGCGGTCGCCGCCGCGGCCGTCGCCTGCCGGCGGGCCGACGACCGGACCAGCCCCCGGAGCAGGAATGGGACGTCCTGGCCGGTACGGAATGCCGCCAGATCCAGGCGGGCGGGCACCAGGGCCGGTTCGTCGCCCGTGACCGTCACGTCGAACACCGTCACGTCGAACAACGCCAGACCGTGATCCGGAGACAGCGGGAGCACCCCGCGCCTGGCGAGCCTGCCCATGTCGGCCTCGCTCAGGCCGCTGGTCATGCCACCGGCCTGGGCCCACGGTCCCCATCCCAGTGAGAGCCCCGGCAGGCCCTCGGCCCGGCGGCGGCGGGCGAGCGCGTCCAGGAAGGCGTTCGCCGCCGCGTAGTTGGCCTGGCCCGCCGTCCCGAACGTCCCCGCCACCGACGAGAACAGCACGAATGCGGACAGATTCTCGCCTCGGGTCAGCTCGTGCAGATGCCAGGCCGCGTTCACTTTTGACCGGAACACCGTCTCCAGGCTCCGTTCCGTCAACGTGCCGATCAGGCCGTCGTCCAGTACGCCCGCGGTATGTACCACCGCGGTCAGCGGGTGCTCGGCGGTCACCCCGGCCAACAGGCCGGCGACGGCGTCGCGATCCGCCAGATCGCATGCCACGACGGTCACGCGGGCACCGAGCCCGGTGAGCTCCGCCACCAGCTCGCCGGCACCCTCCGCCCGGTCACCGCGACGGCTCGCCAGCATCAGGTGCCTGATGCCGTGCGCGGTCACCAGGTGGCGGGCCAGCATGCCGCCCAGACCGCCGGTGCCGCCGGTGATCAGCACCGTGCCCGCAGGGTCCCAGGCCAGGCCCGATGGCTCAGCGGGTGGGAAGACCCGGGCCAGCCGACCGGCCAGCACGGCACCGTCCCGGATCACCAGCTGCGGCTCGGCGGCGGCCAGGGCCGGCGGCAGCGCGGCGATCGAGGCCGCCGACGTGCCCGCGTGGTCACGGTCGAGGTCGACCAGTACGAACCGGCCTGGGTGCTCCGCCTCGGCGGCACGCACGAGCCCCCACACCGTCGCCGCGGCCGGTTCGTCGCCGTCCACCGCACCCCGGGTGAGGAACGCCAGCCGCGAACCGGCGAACCGCTCATCGGCGAGCCAGCATCGCACCAGGTCCAGCACGGACGACGCCAGACTGTGCGCGGCCGCCGGCATCTCGTCGCCCGGGTCTCCGGCCACCGCTACCAGCACCGTGCGCGGCACGAGAGCACCGCCGTGGTACGCCTCTCCCAGCGACCGCAGGTCGGCACCTGTCCCGACGGGACCGCCCACGGCGGCGGCGAGGGCTTCGGCGAGCCCCCAGTCGTCCGGACCCACTACTGCCAGCGTGCTCGGCGACACCGCGGATACCGGCGGAGTCGGGGCGACCAGCGGGACCCAGTTCAGCCGGAACAGGGAGTCCCTGCCGATCGCCCGCGAGCCGGCGACCCGCTCGTCCGAGAGGGCTCGCAGGGTCAACGACCTGACCGAGGCCACCGGACCGCCCGCGCCGGCGATCGCGATCGACATCGCGTCCGGTCCGGCCCAGGACAACCGCACCCGGACCGCCGACGCCCCCGCCGCGTGCAAGGACACGCCCTCCCACGCGAAGGGCACCTTACGCCGGGCCTCCTCGCTCTGGTCGAGGAGCAGGCAGAGGTGCAGCACCGCGTCCAGCAGCGCCGGATGCACACCGAACGAACCCGCCTCGGCCGCGTCCTGCTCGGGCAGACCGATTTCGGCGTACATGTCCGAGCCGCATCGCCAGGCCGCGGTCAGACCGCGGAACGCCGGCCCGTAGTCGAAACCGTCCGCCGCCCGCCCCTCGTAGAAGCCTTCCAACGAGATCGGCTCCGCACCGGCCGGTGGCCACACCGTCGTGTCGAACGGCGGTGCGGCATCGGTGGCGGTAAGGGGCTCGTCGACTGCCAGGAGACCGCCCGCGTGTCGCGTCCAGGGGCGCTCCTCCTCGCCTTCCGGCCGCGCGTGCACGCTCAGTGGCCGCTGTCCTCTCTCGTCGAGCTCGCCCAGCCGCACCTGTAGCTGGACGCCGCCCTGTTCGGGCAGCGTCAACGGCGCGGCCAGGGTCAGCTCGTCCACCCGCGCGCAGCCGACCTCGTCACCGGCTCGGATCGCCAGTTCCAGGAACGCCGTCGCCGGTACCACCACCCGGCCCGAGACCACGTGATCGGCCAGCCACGGCTGGGAACGCACCGACAACCGGCCGGTGAAGAGCACCTCGTCGCCGCCCGCAAGCTCAACGGCGGCTCCCAGCAAGGGATGGTCCGGCGCGCCGAGCCCGGCGTCGGTCACATCGCCGGCGCGAGCGAGCGAAGGCCTCGGCCAGAAACGCCGGTGCTGGAAGGCGTAGGTGGGCACCTCCACCCGGCGGGCGCCGGGGAACACCGCACACCAGTCCACCGGCACCCCGCGCACGTGCAGGGCGGCCAGCGCCGTCATCACCGTGTTCGGCTCATCCCGGCCCCCGCGCAGCACGGGCACCAGCAGCACGTCCGGATCCGCCGCCCCTGTCCCGGTGTCGCGCGCCGAACCCGCGGGCGCGTCCGTACCGGCCTCGGCTGTCAGAATGTCCTGCGCCATGGCGGTGAGCACCCCGTCGGGGCCCAGTTCCAGATAGGCCCGCACACCCTGGTGGTGCAGGGTGCGCACGCCGTCGGCGAACCGGACCGCGCCGCGCACCTGCTCCACCCAGTAGTCCGGCGAGCACAACTGCTCGGCGGTGGCGGGTTCCCCGGTCAGGGTCGACACCACCGGGATCCGCGGCGCACCGTAGGTCAACGCCCCCGCCACCGCCCGGAAGTCCTCCAGCATCGGCTCCATCAACGGCGAATGGAACGCGTGCGACACCCGCAACCGCTTGGCTCGAACCCCTTGAGCCTCCAGGGCCGCGGCCACCTCCAGCACCGGCCCCTCCACCCCGGAAAGCACCACCGAGGCCGGGCCGTTCACCGCCGCGACCGACACCTCACCCTCACGCCCGGCCAGCAGCCCGGCGACCGCCTCCTCCGACGCCCGCACCGACACCATCGCCCCACC